>NZ_JBHTST010000019.1:0-6455 GCF_042794995.1 Streptomyces sp. NPDC056503 | reverse complement strand
CATCACCCTCTACTCCTCCGGCCTCAACCTCCAGGTCCTCGGCATCCCCTGGAACCGCGCCGGCGCCCTCGCCGTCAGCGCCGCCGTGACCGCCGCCGGCTCCCTCGGCGCCCTCTTCCTCACCGACTTCACCACCTCCCTCCTCTCCTTCCTCTCCCTCCTGATCATCGTCTTCGCCCCCTGGGGCGGCGTCTTCCTCGCCGACATGGTGCTGCGCCGCTGCCGGTACGACTCCGAGGCCCTGCACCGCACCGACCCCGGCGGCGCCTACTGGTACCGCGCCGGCTGGCACCCCGCCGGCGCCGCCGCGCTCCTCACCGGCGGCCTCTTCTCCGCCCTCACCTGCGACTCCGCCCTCTGGAGCGGGCCCCTCGTCGCCCCGCTCGGAGGCGCCGACCTCACGCTGCTCGGCGCCCCCGTCGCCGCGCTCGTGTACGTCCTCCTGGCCCGCCGCACCGCCGTCCCGCACCCGGCCGCCTGACCGGGCCCCGCCCCGACCGCGACGCCGCCACCCCTCCCGTACGACAAGGAACGCACCCCGCATGAACGGCACCACCCCCGCCCCCGCCGACCTGCTCCTCACCGGCGCCCGCATCCACACCGTCGACCCCGCGCTGCCGGAGGCGGAGGCGATGGCCGTACGGGACGGACGGATCGTCTGGCTCGGCGCCGACGCGGACGCCGCCGCCTGGAACGGTCCCGGCACCCGCGTCCTCGACGCCGGCGGCCGGCTCGTCCTGCCCGGCTTCGTCGACGCCCACAACCACGTCCGGCTCGGCTCCGACGACGCCTGCGTGCAGCTCGCCGGCGCCCGCACCCTCGACGAGATCCACGCGCGCGTGCGGACGTGGCACGCCGCCCACCCCGACGCGCCCTGGATCGAGGCCGAGGCCTTCGACTACTCCGCGATCCCCGGCGGCCGCATGCCCACCGCCGCCGACCTGGATCCCGCCACCGGCCCCACCCCCGCCCTCGTCCTCAGCTACGACGTCCACACCGCCTGGCTCAACACCGCCGCCCTGCGCGCCCTCGGCGTCGACCGCGACCACACCGACCTGCCCTTCGGCCGCGCCGTCACCGACCCCGCCACCGGCGAGCCCACCGGCTTCGTCAAGGACTTCGCGGTCAGGGGACTCTCCCGCGACGGCCACCGCGCCCTGCGCGCCCTCGGCGTCCCCTGGGCCTCGACCGACCGCCAGTACGGCCGCCTCGCCCGCAGCCTGGACGACGCCGTCCGCTTCGGCATCACCACCGTCGTGGAACCCCAGAACTCCCTCGACGACCTCGCCCTCTTCACCCGCGCGCGTGCCGAGGGCCGGCTCCGCTCCCGGATCGTCGCCGCCCTCTTCCACCCGCGCGGCACCACCGACGCCGACCTCGACGCCTTCGAGGCGGCGGCCGCGGAGCACGCCGACGACCGCTTCCGCGTCGGCCCGCTGAAGCTGTACATCGACGACGTCGTCGAACCCCGCACCGCCGCCCTCCTGGAGCCGTACGCGGGCTGCGCCCACCACCGGGGCGAGACCTTCTACCCGCCCGAGGAGTTCGCCGACCTCCTCGCCCGCCTCGACGCCCGCGGCTTCCAGTGCTTCGTGCACGCCACCGGCGACCGCGGCATCCGCACCGTCCTCGACGCGGTCGCCCACGCGCGCGTGGCCAACGGCCCGCGCGACGCCCGCCACCAGGTCGTCCACGTCGAGTGCCTCGACCCGGCCGACACCCCGCGCTTCGCCGAACTCGGCGTCGTCGCCTGCATGCAGCCCCGGCACGCCGCCCCCGACATCGCCGGCCCCGGCCAGGACTGGGCCGAGAACATCGGACCCGACCGCTGGCACAAGGCCTGGCCGCTCCGCGACCTGCGCGACGCCGGCGCCGTCCTCGCCCTCTCCAGCGACTGGAACGTCGCCGAGATGGACCCCATGGTCGGCATCCACGCCGCCGTCACCCGCCGCCCGCTCGCCGGCGGCGAGCCCTGGACGGCGGGCCAGACCCTCACCGTCACGGAGGCCGTCGAGGGCTACACGAGGGGCTCGGCGTACGCGAACTTCCTGGAGCACGAGCGCGGCTCGCTCACCGTCGGCAAGCTCGCCGACTTCGTCGTCCTCTCCCGCGACATCCTGCGGATCGCCCCGGAGGAGATCCCCGGAACGGTCGCGGAGACGGTCGTCGTGGGCGGCGAGGTGGTGGCGGAGACCGCCACGGCGTGAGCCGTGCGGGGAGGGCCTCGCTCAGTGCCCGCCCTCCCCGGACGTCACCGCCATCCGCCGCTCGAAGGCGCGGCCCGCGTCCCGCGACTCGTACACCCCGTCCCCGGTCGCCACGAGCAGCCGGCGCGCGTCGACGGCGGTCAGCGCCTGCGGGCCGCCGCCGGGCACCGGTCCGACCCGGGTCCAGGAGGCGGCCCCGTCGCCGGACCGGAAGAGCACCCCGTCCGGCGCCACGCCGTACAGCGCGTCGGCCGCGCCCCAGGAGACGTACGAGAGGACCGGTCCGGTCCCGGGCGCGAAGGTCCTGCCGCCGTCGGTGCTGCGGGCGACGCCGTTCTCGGTGGTGGCGAGCACGGTGTCCGGCGCCGTGGGCGAGACGGCGATGTCGAGGGCGCGGAGCACGGCCCGGTCCTCCCAGACGGTCCGGTCGCGGGTGACCCGCAGCCGGCCGTTCGCGCTGTCGTAGCCGTAGACGGGGCCGCCGGGCGCGGTGTCGAGCGCGTGGAAGTCGACCTCGCCGCCGAGGGACTCCTCCGTCCAGCCGCGGCCCGCGTCGGAGGAGGAGATCAGGCCGAGGTCGGCGGGCCCGCCGCTGCCGGGGGCGGGATGGCCGCTGGCCAGGAAGGTGCCGTCGGCGGCGACGGTGAAGCCCATGAAGTCGTCGCGCCGGTCGCCGACGAGGACGGGGGCGCCGTCGGCCCCGGGGGAGTGGATCCCCTGATGGGTCGCGACGTACAGGGTCTCCTCGTGGAGGCCGAGCCCGTGGACGTGGGAGAGGGCGGAGGCCCCCGCCGCGTCGGCTTCGTCGGTCTTCCGCGAGCAGGCGGTCAGGGCGAGGGCGAGGGCGAGGACGGCAGCCGTGGAGACGGCGGCCCGGGGGAGACGGGGCTTGGTCATGGTTCTCTCGTTCACCAGGAGGGAGTCGGAAGGGGAGGGAAGGGGAGGGAAGAGGGAGAGGGAGAGGGAGACGCAGGGCAGGGCACGGGCCGGGGCCCGCCCCGGAGGAACCGGGGCGGGCTGGACGCGTGTCGGGCTGGGCCGGACCGGGTCCGACCCGGTGTGGCGCGCGGACCGGACCGGATCCGCTCGGTCCCGCTCGGTCCCGCTCGGTCCCCCTCGGGACCGAGGCGGACCGCAGGGGGCCCGGTCGGGCGCGACGGCCTCGACCGGGCGCGACCCGACGCGCCGGGACCGGGCTTGCCGGGATCAGTGGCGGCGCAGGCCGACAGGACGGCGCAGGCCGACGGGACGGCGCGTTCCGACGTGGCGCGGGCGGACCGGACGGACAGGCCGGACAGGCCGGACAGGACAGGACCGGCCCGGTCCGGACGGGACCGGGCCGGTGCGGTCAGAGGCGGTCGAGGATCTTCCGCAGCTCCGTGATCTCGGCGGTCTGGGCCCGGACGACCTCGGCGGCCAGCGCCTTCGCCTCGGGGCTGGCGCCGTTCTTCCGTTCCTCCTCCGCCATCGTCACCGCGCCCTCGTGATGGGCGATCATCAGCTCGGCGAAGGCGCGGTCGAAGGCCTTGCCCCGGGCGGCGCCGAGGTCCTTCATGTCCTGCTCGGACATCATCCCGGCCATCGAGTGGCCCATCCCGGCGGACTCGGGCCTGCCCCAGCCCTTCAGCCACGCCCGCATCTTCAGGATCTCGGGGTCCTGCGCCTGCTCGACGGCGGTGACGATCCTCTTGATGTCGGCGTCCTCGGCACGCCCGTCGGCGAGCTTCGCCATCTCCAGGGCCTGCTCGTGGTGGGGGATCATCATCTGCGCGAACATCACGTCCGCGTCGTTGAAGGCCCCGGAGGCCGAGGGCGCGGCGGAGCCGTCGGTCGTGGCGGTGGCGGTGGCGGTCGTCGGGGCGGCCGTGCCGCCGTGGTCCATTCCGCTCATCGCGTCGTCCTGGCCGCAGGCGGCGAGGAGGAGCGCCGTCGCGGCGGCGGCGCCGGCCAGGCCGAGGGTACGGGTGGTGCGCTTCCGGAAAGTACGCATGGTGATTCCTCGTGTGCTGTACGTATGGTCATGGGCTGGTACCGGTGGCGCGCGGGCAGCGTGGAGCGGCCCGCGGCGGGGCGGTACGGCCTAGATCCGCAGGACGGACAGCCGTGCGAGGTCGGGAGGGCGGCGCGGCGGGGCGTGCGGCGCGAGCGCGGGCGCGAGCCGCGCGAGGAGGAGGACGAGCCAGTCGGGGCGGCGGCCGAGCGCGGCCCGGACGAGACCGGCGAGCAGCCAGCCGGCGAGGACCGCCACGCAGAGCGTGGTCATGTCCATCCCGGAGCCGGGCGCGTGCCCGTCGTCCGGGCGCTGCGGGCCGTGGCCGGAGGCGGCGGGGTCCGAGGAGCCGGAGTGTGCCGCGGCGTGTGCCGCTCCCGCCGTCAGACCGGTCGCGGTGGCGCCGGCCGTGCCCGCGTACGTGCTCCCCGGAGGGGCCGCGGAGGGATCCTCGGGATGGCCCACGGAGTGCATCATGAACACCCCGAGCGCGAGCACGACGACGAGCAGGAGGTGCGCGAGGGCACCTCCCGCTCGCTCGCCGTGGTGCGGCCGGGGTGTGGGCATGATCAGGTCCTCCTGGCGCCGACCATACCGTGCCGGGGTATCGGTTCCGCGTCAGGACGCCGCCTCGCCGGAGTGCCGCCCCGTCACGGCATCACGGCGTCACGGTGTCAGGACGGCAGTTCGCCGCTCATCGCCGCGGCCATCCGCAGGTGCGGGGCGGCCTCGTCCTGGCGGCCCTGGCGCTCCAGCGTGCGGCCGAGCATCAGCCGGGCGTAGTGCTCCACCGGATCGCGCTCCAGGATGGCGCGGAGCTCGGTCTCGGCGGGCTTCAGCTGGGCGGAGTGGTAGTAGGCGCGGGCGAGCAGCAGTCGCTGGGCCGTCTGGTCCGGGTGCTCGGCGACGAGGCCGCGCAGGATGCGGACGGCGGTCTGGTACTCCTTCGCGTCGAAGAACAGCTGCGCGCGGCTCCAGCGGTCGGCGGCCGTTCCGAACTCGTAGTACGTGTCGCTCACTTGCTCTCCCTGTTCCGGGGTGCCTGATCTGTCACCCTGTGGGGTGGTCCGACCTCGTCAACACCGAAGATTAGTTGAACATTCCACCACTAGGATTGTCCCGATGTCCCCCCACTGGAGAGGTGTCGATCCTCGATGAGCAATCTCGACCGCCAGGCCGAGCTCGCCGTGTGCGGTGGCCGCGGCTTCGTCGTCGCCGAGCCCGTTCGCGAACTCCTCAGCCCCCGTCACGTCCGGCTCGGTGAGTCGACCGAGGTACGGCGTCTGCTGCCGAACCTCGGTCGGCGGATGGTCGGCGCCTGGGCCTTCGTCGACCACTACGGCCCCGACGACATCGCCGACGAACCCGGCATGCAGGTCCCGCCCCACCCGCACATGGGCCTCCAGACCGTCAGCTGGTTGCACGAGGGCGAGGTCCTGCACCGCGACTCGACCGGCAGCCTCCAGACGATCCGCCCCCGCGAGCTGGGCCTCATGACCTCCGGCCGGGCGATCTCCCACTCCGAGGAGAGCCCCCGCCCGCACGCCCGCCTCCTGCACGGTGCCCAGCTCTGGGTCGCGCTGCCCGACGCCCACCGGCACGTCGAGCCGCACTTCCAGCACCACGCCGACCTGCCCCGGGTCACCGCGCCCGGTCTCACGGCCACGGTCATCCTCGGCTCGCTCGACGGCGCGACCTCGCCGGGGACCGCGTACACCCCCATCGTCGGCGCCGACCTCGCCCTCGCCGCCGGCACCGAGACCGAGCTGCCGCTCGACCCGGACTTCGAGTACGCCGTCCTCTCCATGTCCGGCGAGGTCCACGTGGACGGCGTCCCCGTCCTCCCGGGCTCGATGCTCTACCTCGGCTGCGGCCGCACCTCCCTTCCCCTCCGCGCCGCCTCCGACGCCGGTCTGATGCTCCTCGGCGGCGAGCCCTTCGAGGAGGAGATCGTCATGTGGTGGAACTTCGTCGGCCGCACCGACGACGAGATCCGCAAGGCGAGGGAGGACTGGATGGCGAGCGACCGCTTCGGCGAGGTGAAGGGGTACGACGGTGACCGTCTGGACGCCCCCGAGGTCCCGGCGGCCCATCTGAAGGCCCGGGGCCGGGTGCGCTGACGCCGGGGTTCCCCGCCCCGGGCCGGGGGTGGGCGGGGGACGTCCGGCCCCGCGCGCGGCGGCGACGCGGTGGCCCCGGCCGCCTCGGCGTCGCCGCACGCGGGCGCCGTCCCCTCCCGGGGACGGCCGGGGCCCGCG
>NZ_JBHTST010000018.1:0-82026 GCF_042794995.1 Streptomyces sp. NPDC056503 | reverse complement strand
CGGACCTCCTCGGTCCGGGCGCCCCTTCCGTCGTGCCGCGCCGCTACTTCTCGTACGGGCTGGGCACCGGGAAGTACGCCTCCAGGAAGGGGGTGATCAGGTCCTTCTGCTCGCCCACCTCCTGCTCCGTCGACACCGTGTCGTTGACGCAGAAGACCGTCTTGTCCCGGGCCGCGAGGAGCCGGCCGAGCCGGGTCTCCGTCCACGGGTGGGTCAGGTCCAGATAGGAGTACGGCAGCTGGGAGGGGACCGCGCGGCCGGTGTGGAAGGCGTAGTAGTGGTGCAGGGACGACGAGATGGAGATGTCGTCGATGCTGCGGAACCTGCTCGCCTCCGTGTGGCGGTACTCGGCGGCGAACTCCGTCTCGATCTCGGTCAGCACGGTGCGGCTCAGCGGATGCGGCATGTGCTTCATCTTCTGGACGAGGACGGCGCCGTACCGCTCCTGGATCAGGCGGCGGTTGTTCTTGCCGGCGGCGGCCACCGGCGGGTCGTCGACGGTCCGCTCGCCGAGCGGCACCAGCGCCGGCGACGGGAAGAACTTGGTGATGCCGTTGGCGTGGAAGAAGTCCGCCGGCGTCACCTCGTTCCCGAGCATCACGTCGTCGTTGAAGTAGAGGAAGTGCTC
Source organism: Streptomyces sp. NPDC056503 (assembly GCF_042794995.1). NCBI lineage: Bacteria > Bacillati > Actinomycetota > Actinomycetes > Kitasatosporales > Streptomycetaceae > Streptomyces > Streptomyces sp. NPDC056503. The sequence goes on along the minus strand of NZ_JBHTST010000018.1, from coordinate 81,398 downwards.
CGAGAGCCCCTCGATGTGGTGCAGCTGCGACTCGATCGCGTGCGAGTTGAAGGTCGGCAGCAGGTCGGGGGAGCGGAAGACGTCCTTGTGCGGGACCACCTTCAGGCCCGGCACCTCGGTGTCCAGCCAGGCGGGGACCTGGTCGTCGGTCACCAGGTAGATGTTCCGCACCCAGGGGGCGTACATGTGGAGCGAGCGCAGCGAGTAGCGGAGCTCGTCGCGGCTCAGGTAGCGGGCGGCGTTCGCCGCCTCCGCGTGGTAGCCCTCGCCGGAGAACTCGGCGCGCCGACGCAGCCAGGCCGGGTCCGCGCCGTCCACCCAGGTGTAGACGACGTCGACCGGGAAGGTGACCTCTTCGGTCGGGACGACGGCCGTCTCCGCGCGGGCGGGGACGAGCGGGGCACCCTCGGTCTCCCGGGGGGCGAGGCTGGTGAAGTAGGGCTCGGGGACCGGGACGATCTCCCCGGCCGGCGGCAGCACGGTGGCGATCCGGCCGGCGCGGGGAGCGGTCAGCGCGCCCTCCTCCAGCGTCCAGAACTCGACGTCGCAGCCGTAGGTCTCACCGAGCGCCAGCTGGTGGGTCGGGTCCGTGTGGTACCAGGTGAGGCGCAGGACGGGGGAGGTGCGCAGCCGCTGCCAGGTCGACTGCTCGAAGCCGGGCTCGGAGGCGCGGGTCACGGGGCCGTTGCCGCTGACCGGGGTCACGTAGCCGGGCAGGTTCCTGCAGGCCTCGGCCAGGGCGTCGAGGACGGCGGCGCGGTCCTCGGCGCGCACGGCCACGGCGGCGGCGGTGTCCGACTGGCCGCGGACGGCGAAGTGCTCGACGCCGGCGCCCGTGAGCGCCGCGAGGACGCTCTCCAGGTTGGCCCGACGGGCCCGGAGCGGGGTGATCCCCTCGGTGACGAGCGCCACCTTCGGCTCCTTGCCCACGGTGATCACGGCGCGGTCGGTACCGGTGGTGTAGGCCCCGTAACGCTTGGCGAGACGGCCGCCGCGGCGTCGCTCGGCGGCCGCGGTGCCGCTGGCGATGCGCATCTTCACACGGCGGCGCATATCGGCGTCGACCTGCGAAACGATGGCCCGCCTCACGCGTTCCGGTACGGCTCGGCGGTAGACCCCAAGCAGCCTGGGTGCCTCGGGATTTCGCACTGCGGTCGACTCCTTGAACGGGACCGGACGGAAGGATGAACCCGTCCAGTATGACGCCTGACCCTGTGCCCTTCCGGAGCGGTGGGGCCCGGTCGCGCGGGCCAGTCGGTACGGTGGAGTGCCGGTGCGCGGGGACCGCGCGGCGGACAGTGGCGGACAGTGGCGGACAAGGGGTGTGGTTCAGCATGACCTTCCTGATCACCGGCGGTGCCGGCTACATCGGCGCGCACGTGGTCCGGGCCATGACGGCCGCGGGCGAGCGGGTCGTCGTCCTCGACGACCTGTCGACCGGCTTCGCGCAGCGGCTCCCCGAGGGCGTGCCGCTGGTGGTCGGCTCCGTCCTCGACCGCGAGCTGCTGGACCGGACGCTCGCCGGGCACGGCGTCACCGGCGTCGTCCACCTCGCCGCGAAGAAGCAGGTCGGCGAGTCCGTCGACCTGCCGCTGGACTACTACCGGGAGAACGTCGGCGGCCTCACCGTCCTCCTGGAGGCGGTCGCCGCGGCGGGCGTGCGCACCTTCCTCTTCTCCTCCTCCGCCGCCGTGTACGGCATGCCGGACGTCGACCTCGTCACCGAGGAGACCCCCTGCGCCCCGCTCAGCCCGTACGGCGAGACCAAGCTCGCCGGCGAGTGGCTGGTCCGCTCGGCGGGCCGGGCGCACGGCATCGCCACCGCCTGCCTCCGCTACTTCAACGTGGCCGGAGCGGCCGCCCCCGAGCTCGCCGACACCGGCGTCTTCAACCTGGTGCCGATGGTCTTCGAGAAGCTCGACGCCGGCGAGGCCCCCCGGATCTTCGGCGACGACTACGCCACCCCGGACGGCACCTGCGTCCGCGACTACATCCACGTCGAGGACCTCGCGGAGGCCCACCTCGTCGCCGCCCGCAAGCTCGCCGAGTGGGCCGAGGCCGGCGCGCCGCGCGACCTCACCGCCAACGTCGGCCGCGGCGAGGGCGTCTCCGTCACCGAGATGGTCACCCTGATCAACGAGATCACCGGGCACACCGCCGAGCCCGTCGTCACCCCGCGCCGCCCCGGCGACCCGGCCCGCGTCGTCGCCTCCGCCGACCGCATCGCCGCCGAGCTGGGCTGGAAGGCGCGGTACGACGTCCGCGACATGATCGGCTCCGCCTGGGCGGGCTGGACCGCCCGCCGCGGCGCCGCCGTCTGAGGCCACGGCCCCCCTCCGCGCCGTCCCCCTCCCCTTTCCCCACGGCCCCCTCGTCCGCACGAGGGGGCCGTCCGCGTTTCCTACGAGGGAGCCCGTCCGCAGCTGACGAGGGGGCCCGTCCTCGGTCCGTACGAGGGGGGCCGTCCTCGTCGGTACGAGGGGGCCCGTCCGCGGCTGACGAGAGGGCCCGTCCTCGTCCGTACGAGAGGCCGTCCGCGTTCTGTACGAGGGGCCGTCCTCGTCCGCACGAGGGGCCGTTCGCCGTGCGGGCGTCGCCCCCAGGGCATGCCCCGTTCATCTCACGGCGATCTGATGGGCCGCATGCGAGACCAGCTCGGCCAGATCATCCGCTTCGGCGTGGTGGGCGGGATCAACACCGGCACCTTCTTCGGCTGCTACCTGCTGCTCCACCCCTGGATGCCGTACTTCGCCGCGTACACCCTCGCCTTCCTGCTCAGCATGGTGGGCTCCTTCTTCCTCAACACGTACTTCACCTACCGCACCCGCCCCACCTGGAAGAAGTTCGCCCTCTTCCCCCTCACCAACGTCACCAACTACGCCGTGCAGAGCGCCGGCCTGTACGCGCTCGTCACCTGGGCCGGAATGGACGACAGGATCGCGCCACTCGTGGCCGCCGTCGTCGCCATCCCCTTCACGTACGTGATCTCCCGCCGGATCCTCGTCAGCCGGAGCCCCGGGGCAGAGGCCGGGTCCGGGTCCGGGGCAGGGCCCGAGGCCGGGTCCGGGGCGGGCGCCCCGGGTCCGGAGAGCGGAACGGAGGAGCGGCGGCCGTCCCGGCTCGCGTAGATTGCCCCTCGCGACCGTGCCGGGAGCGCACGGCGCCAGGACAGCGAGTGAGGACGGCGCAGGTGGCGACGGAGATGGCGACGGTGCAGCAGGACATGAACCGACAGGACGTGACCCCGCAGACCGCGACCCCGCCGTCCGTGACCCGTCCGTTCGTCACCGAGGCGCGCCGGATCGTCGTCAAGGTCGGCTCCTCCTCCCTCACCACCGCCGCCGGAGGCCTCGACGCCGACCGGGTCGACGCGCTCGTCGACGTCCTGGCCAAGGTCCGCAGCGGCGGCGAGAAGGAGATCGTCCTGGTCTCCTCCGGCGCCATCGCCGCCGGCCTCGCCCCGCTCGGCCTCACCCGCCGACCCAAGGACCTGGCCCGCCAGCAGGCCGCCGCCAGCGTCGGCCAGGGACTGCTCGTCGCCCGCTACACCGCCTCCTTCGCCCGTTACGGCGTCCGCGTCGGCCAGGTGCTGCTCACCACCGACGACACCAGCCGACGGGCCCACTACCGCAACGCCTACCGCACCCTCGACCAGCTCCTCGCCATGGGCGCGCTGCCGGTCGTCAACGAGAACGACACCGTCGCCACCGACGAGATCCGCTTCGGCGACAACGACCGGCTCGCCGCCCTCGTCGCCCACCTCGTCCGCGCCGACCTCCTCGTCCTCCTCTCCGACGTCGACGGCCTCTACGACGGCGACCCCGCCAAGCCCGGCACCTCCCGGATCGCCGAGGTCACCGGCCCGCAGGACATCGCCCACGTCGAGATCGGCTCCGCGGGCAAGGCCGGCGTCGGCACCGGCGGCATGGTCACCAAGGTCGAGGCCGCCCGGATCGCCGCGGCCGCCGGGATCCCCGTCGTCCTCACCTCCGCCAGCCGCGCTGCCGACGCCCTCGCCGGCCGGGACACCGGCACCTGCTTCCAGCGGACCGGCCGCCGCTCGGCCGACCGCCTCCTCTGGCTCGCCCACGCCTCCACCCCGCAGGGCTCCCTCGGGCTCGACGACGGAGCCGTCCGGGCCGTCGTCGAGGGCAAGAAGTCGCTGCTCGCCGCCGGTATCGCCGCCGTCGAGGGCGACTTCGTCGCCGGCGACCCGGTCGAGCTCCGCGACTCCGCAGGCCACCCCGTCGCCCGCGGGCTCGTCAACTTCGACGCCAAGGAGCTCCCCCGGATGCTGGGCCGCTCCACCCACGAACTCGCCAGGGAACTCGGCCCCGAGTACGAGCGCGAGGTCGTCCACCGCGACGACCTCGTCGTCCTGGGCTGAGACCGAGCCGGCCCCGGGCAGGGGCCAGGCCGGAATCCGGTGCGGAAGCCCTTGCGAAACCGCCGCCGAAACGGCTGAAACTCCTGCCATCCGGAAGGGACCTTTACCAAAACCGCCCCATGCGGCGGCTGGGACTGGTCAACTTTGTCTCGGGGGCAACGAGCAACGCGGGGTACAGCACCACACGCATCACACAGGAGGCCGCCGGTGAGACGAGCGCGCCCAGGGGCACTGCCCCGCGGGACGGCCGAACGCGCCCTGACGAGTGTCGAGGCCGGAGCCGACTTCGACGCGGCACGGGACAGGGCCACGGAGAGCAGGAGCACAGCAGCCGAGACGGGCACAGGGGACGGCGGCGCGGGGGAGCGCCCGCTGTCCAAGCTGTGGCACGTCACCCTCAGCGTGTCCGGTGTCGAGTCACCGCTGAAGGAGGTACGACGCGGGCTCGAACAGCTCGCCCACGACCACCCCTTCCTGCTGACCAGCCGGTACGCCAACGACCACGCGGAGATCCGGTACTGGGAGGAGGCCCGCGACCTGCACGACGCGGCCGCCGTCGCCCTCCGGCTCTGGGGTGAGCACCGGCAGACCGCGAAGCTCCCGCCGTGGGAGATCGTCGGCCTGGAGGTCATCGACCGGGAGACCTACCACCAGCGGATCGCGGAGGGCTACGGCCCGCCGCCGGCCGCCCCGGTCGGAGTCCACCCCTACTGACCGGCCGGGGGCCCGGGTCCTGACGGGCCGGGCCCCCGCGGTCCGTACGGTGGCACGGGCGCGTCTCGCACTGCGGGATGCGCCCGTCGTACGTGCCGGACCGACCCGCCCGTGCCAGTACCCTGCGGGCATGACCTCGCTGACGCCCCTCGACAACCTGACCCCGGTCACCCGGGCCGCCTACCAGGCCCGTGGCGCCGCCGCACAGATCGCGCCACTGCCGCGCTCCGCCAAGGACGAAGCCCTCCTCGCCATCGCGGACGCCCTCGAAGTCCGCACCGCGGAGATCGTCGAGGCCAACGCCGAGGACATCGCCAAGGCCCGCGAGGCCGGCACCAGCGAGTCGATCGTCGACCGTCTCACCCTCACCCCCGAGCGGGTCCGCGCCATCGCCGCCGACGTCCGCCACGTCGCCGCCCTGCCCGACCCGGTCGGCGAGGTCGTCCGCGGTTCCACCCTCCCCAACGGCCTCGACCTCCGGCAGGTCCGGGTCCCCCTCGGCGTCGTCGGCATCATCTACGAGGCCCGGCCCAACGTCACCGTCGACGCCGCCGCCCTCTGCCTCAAGGCCGGCAACGCGGTCCTGCTCCGCGGCTCGTCCTCCGCCTACGCCTCCAACACCGCCCTCGTCACCGTCCTCCGCGACGCCGTCGGCGGCGCCGGGCTGCCCGCCGACGCGATCCAGCTCGTCCCCGGCGAGTCCCGCGACTCCGTCCGCGAGCTGATGCGCGCCCGCGGCCTCGTCGACGTCCTCATCCCGCGCGGCGGAGCCTCCCTCATCCGCACGGTCGTCCAGGAGTCCACCGTCCCGGTCATCGAGACCGGCACCGGCAACTGCCACGTCTACGTCGACGCCGAGGCCGACCTCGACATGGCCGTCGACATCCTGATCAACTCCAAGGCCCAGCGGGTCAGCGTCTGCAACGCCGCCGAGACCCTCCTCGTCCACCAGGACGTCGCCGCCGCCTTCCTGCCCCGCGCCCTCGACGCGCTGGCCGAGGCCGGCGTCACCGTCCACGCCGACGAGCGGGTCCTCGCCCACGCCGAGGGCACCAAGGCCACCGTCGTCCCGGCCACCACCGAGGACTGGGAGACCGAGTACCTCTCCTACGACATCGCCGCCGCCGTCGTCGACTCCCTCGACAAGGCCGTCGAGCACATCCGCATGTGGACCTCCGGCCACACCGAGGCCATCGTCACCACCTCGCAGGCCGCCGCCCGCCGCTTCACCCAGCTGGTCGACTCCACCACGGTCGCCGTGAACGCCTCCACCCGCTTCACGGACGGCGGACAGTTCGGCTTCGGCGCGGAGATCGGCATCTCCACCCAGAAGCTCCACGCCCGGGGCCCCATGGGCCTTCCGGAGCTCACCTCCACCAAGTACATCGTGACCGGCGACGGTCACATCCGGTAACACCACCCCGCATCCCTCCTTCTTTCGTCCTTTCGGTACGGGCGGGGAGACTTCGCACTCTCCCTGCCCAAAACCACAGCGCCGGTCTACTCTGAATCCGTGCCGGACGACGTGGGGGGCAGGCCGTCCCCGAACGGCTGGGAGCCCGACGACGAGCGCGGAGGCGCCGCCGAGGGCCGCTGGGACGTGGTCCTGGACGAGGAGTTCGTCCGGGCCGCCGCCATCCACGAGCCGACGGCCGTCGAGCGCCTCCTCGCCGCCGCCCAGGCGCGCGCCGAGGCCGAATCCGCCCGGACCCGCGCCCTCCGGGCCGCCGGCGACGAGGACCTCTACGACGAGGGCCGTGACCTCGTCGGCCTCACCTACGAGCCCGACGACATCGGCGACGACGCCAGCCCCTACGGCCGCCACGGCGGCGCCCTGCGCCCCTACCGGGGCAGCGCCCGCTGGCACCGGCCGATCGCCTGGCTCCTCGCCCTCCTCATGGGCATCGGCATGGTGGCCCTCGCCTTCACCGCCGTCTACCGCGGCGCCGCCGCCAACCGGCAGGACCAGGTCCCCCCGGCCTCCACCGGCGTCGACCAGCCCAACCCGGCCCCGCCCGCCGCCTCACCGGCCGCCGGACCCCCGGTCCCGGTCCTCACCGGCACCCCGGCCACCGCCGCCGCCCCGTCGGCCCCCGGCCGCCCGGCGACCGCCGACCGGACGCCCCCGCCGGCCTCCGTCGCGCCCCGCACACCCTGACGTCACCCGGACGGCCGCCCCGCCCGCCGGAGCGCTCACCCCGACGGCGGAAAACTTCCGAAGTTGTCGTGTACCTGGGCGTTTACCGAAGCCTCCGCCGACCTACCCTGAAGGTATGGCAGGGCGTGGCGACCCGCCTGAGGGGACTCCCGAGGGACTCCCCGGCGGTGAGGACGAGTACCGAGCCGTCGTCTTCGACGAGGCGTTCGTCCGCGCTGCCCACCTCCAGGAGTACTCGGCCCGGGAACGGATGGGCGAGCACGCGCTCGCCGTCCGCAGCCGCCCCGGCTCCGCCGGCCGCCGGTCCGGACCCGGCCAGGCCCTGCTGCTGGTGCTGCTGATCCTCCTCGCCTTCGGCACGGCCGTCTACCTCGGTCTGCGCAACCCCTACCTGCCGCCGCCCGACCAGCGCGCCGAGCCGCTGCGCACCACCGTCGTCCCCCTGGCCCCCCAGGGCCCCGTCCCCGGCGGCGACCCGGCCCGGCTCCTCGCCCGCAGCCCCGCCGCCGAGTACCGCGCCGGTGCCGCCGGCATCAACCTCCCCGTCGCCGCCCGCACCACCCACTTCTCCGAGGGCCAGGTCGTCACCGCCCTCAGCATCGCCAAGGACTACCTCGTCGCCTCCTCCCTGGAACCCGACGTCCTCGCCGGCCAGACCGTCCGGCCCGCCCGCCTGCTGCTCGACCCCGACCTGCTCGCCCAGTTCGACCGAAGCGTCGAGTCGCCCGCCGACGACGGCCGGCACGCCCTCGCCGCCTGGGTGGTCCGCTTCGATCCCCGTCAGGTCGCCGTCGCCGAGCCCGCGCCCCGCGTCCAGGGCGCCCTCCGCTTCGCCGAGAGCACCCCCGACACCCTGGACGTCACCACCGACCACACCTTCACCTACGCGCTGCGCCCCGCCGTCCAGGGCCCGGGCGCGCCCGCCGCGGCCTCCCTCTTCACGGTCCACCGCGTCCTGCACCTCCGCTTCGACCGCGAGGACCTGCGCATGCACCGGGCCGAGCTGCTGACCAGTACCGTCGAGGCCGGACCGCAGGCCTGCGGCGCCGACACCGGCGGCGGGCTCAGGCCGCTCCTGGCCGGCGCCGAGGTCCCGGCGAAGGCCGGCCCGGTCCTCACCGACCCCTACGCCACCGACCGTCCCCAGGCGCCCGCCCTCTGCGGAGCCCTCGCCCCGGCCGCCCAGCCCAAGCCCTGACGGCCCGAGCCCCGACGTCCGGGCCCTGAGCCCCGAACCCTGAGCCCCTGAGCCCTGACGCCCGAGCCTCGAAGCCTGACGCCCGAGCCCCGACGGCCCGGGTGCCGGCTATCCCTCGGAGCCCTCGCCCGGCTTCTTGTCCGTGTCCTCGCCGGACTCCTTGCCCGAGTCCTTCGCGGCGGCGCCGCCGAACACGGTCCGCAGCCGTCCGCCCAGGTCGCCCGCGAGGTCACCGGCCCCGCCGGCTATGTCGCCGACGAGCCTGATCAGCGGATCCCTGCTGTCCTTCACCGTCTGTGCGTAGTGGCCCGCCGACTCCCGGAAGGAGTCCGTGACCGAGGCGTCCTTGTCCTCCGAGCGCTTCGGGTAGTGGCCGTCCATCAGCCGCTGGTGGTCGCGGCTCTCCGACCACTTCTTCAGCTCCGCCGCCCGCACCGTCGTGAACGGGTGCGAACGCGGCAGCACGTTGAGGATCTTCAGGACCGAGTCCCGCAGGTCACCGGCCTTCTCGTACTCGTCCGCCTGGGCGAGGAACGCGTCCACGTTCATCTCGTGCAGGTGGTTGCCGCCGGCGAGCTTCATCAGACCGCGCATCGAGGCCTGGAGGTCCTGCCCCACCAGCAGCCCGGCCCGGTCGGCCGACAGCTCGGACTTGCGGAACCACTCGCGCAGCGCCGTCACGATCGCCATCACCGCCACGTTCCCCAGCGGGATCCAGGCGACCTTCAGGGCCACGCTCGTCAGGAAGAGCAGCACCGTCCGGTAGACCGCGTGGCCCGACAGGGCGTGACCGACCTCGTGGCCGACCACCGCCCGCATCTCCTCCTCGTCGAGCAGCTCGACGAGCCCCGTCGTCAGCACGATCACCGGCTCGTCCAGGCCCACGCACATCGCGTTCGGCACCGGGTTCTGCGTCACGTACATCGCCGGGACCCGGTCCAGGTCGAGGATGTAACAGGCATCGCGCAGCATGTCGTTGAGGTGCGAGAACTGCGCGTCGCTCACCCGGACGGAGTCCGAGAGGTAGAGGAGTCTGAGGCTGCGCTCGGGCAGCAGTCCGCTCAGCGCCTTGAACACCGTGTCGAAACCGCTCAGCTTCCTCAGCGCCACCAGCGCCGAACGGTCCGCCGGGTGCTCGTAGGCCCGGGAGGAGATGCCGGGGAACCGCTTGCGCTGCCTGCTCGGCACGTCCCCCTGCCGCTTCCCGTCGTGGTTCCGGCCGTGGTTCTCGGTCATGAACGCCCCCTGCCCATACGTACGAGTCGGTACTCGTCCCCCTGACACGCCCCACCCTAGGCGAGGGCGCTACCGTGGGCGGAGAGCCTGTGGACAACTCGGGCCCTGTGGACAACGAGGGAGCACGACCCGCATGCCGGACACCGCCGAGGCCATCGCGGCCCTCACCGGGATCGCCGCAGCCGCGCAGGAGGGACCGGGCGACACGCTCCGTATCGTCCTGCTGGTCTCCATGGTCGGCGGCGCCCTCCTCGCCTGGTTCCTGCTCCGCGGATACGGCCGGGACGAGACCGGCGAGCAGCCCGACGAGGCCTCCGCCCGAGGGGCGTCGGGGGACGCCGAGGACGCCAACGCCTGAGTCGGCGTGAGCGGGCCGCGACCGCCCGCATACGATGTGCGCGAAGTCTCCGCTCCCACCCCCGATCGGATAGGTCCCGCCGAAGATGAGCCTCCACAGCACCGCCGCCAACCTCGTCACGCTTGCCTCCGAGGGCGCCGAGCACGGTGGCAACCACGACAGCCTCAACCCGTACGTCACGGGCGGTGGCGCCTTCCTCGCGCTGATGCTGCTGCTCTGGATCACCACCCGCTTCAACCGCGACCGCTGAGCCGAGCGCCGACCGGGAGGCCGCTGAACCGGCGCCCGCCGCCGTGCCAGTAGGCTCTGCACGCATGGGAGAGCAGGAAGTGCCTACTGGCGGCAGCGGCAAGCGCCGTCTCGGCGTGATGGGCGGGACGTTCGACCCGATCCACCACGGACACCTGGTGGCGGCCAGCGAGGTCGCCGCCCTGTTCCACCTGGACGAGGTGGTGTTCGTACCGACCGGTGAACCGTGGCAGAAGAGCCACAAGGCGGTGTCGCCCGCCGAGGACCGGTACCTGATGACGGTCATCGCCACGGCCTCCAACCCGCAGTTCTCGGTCAGCCGCATCGACATCGACCGCGGCGGCGCGACCTACACGATCGACACCCTGCGCGAGCTCCAGTCGCTCAACGCCGACGCCGACCTCTTCTTCATCACCGGCGCCGACGCGCTCTCGCAGATCCTCACCTGGCGCGACGCGGACGAGTTCTTCTCCCTCGCCCACTTCATCGGCGTCACCCGGCCGGGTCACGACCTCACCGACGACGGACTGCCCAAGGGCGGCGTCTCCCTCGTCGAGATCCCCGCCCTCGCCATCTCGTCCACCGACTGCCGCGCACGGGTCGTCAAGGGCGACCCCGTCTGGTATCTCGTCCCGGACGGTGTGGTCCGCTACATCGACAAGCGCCAGCTGTACCGCGGCGAGTGAGTCCCGGGGAGGGGCACCGGTGAACGACCAGCAGAACCCGTACGACCCGTACTACCCGCAGCCGCAGATCATCGGCTACGACGCGTACGGGCAGCCCGTGTACCAGCAGCCGGCCCAGGCCCCTCAGCAGCCCGCGTACGACCCGTACGCGGGGCAGCAGCAGCCGTCGTACGGCTACGACCCGTATGCCCAGCCCCAGGCGCCCCAACAGCCCCAGGGTCCCCAGCAGCCGTCGTACGACCCCTATGCCGGGCGGCAGCAGGGCCAGGGCTACGCCCAGCAGCCCGCCTACGACCCGTACGAGACCTACGGCGGCGGGCAGCAGTGGCAGGCCGCCGAGCCCTCGGCGCCCGTCGCCGCCGCCCCGGCCGGCGTCCCCGGCCAGCGGCCCGCCCCCGAACCGCCCGTCGCGCCCGCGACGCCGCGGCGGCCGGACGCGGGCGACGACCGGGACTACCGCACGGAGCAGTTCTCCTTCATCGAGGAGCCCGACGAGGACTCCGAGGACGTCATCGACTGGCTCAAGTTCACCGAGAGCCGGTCGGAGCGCCGCGAGGAGGCCCGCCGGCGCGGCCGCAACCGGGTGATCGCCCTCGTCGTCGTGCTGGCCCTCGCCGTCATCGGCGGTGTCGGCTACCTCTGGTCCGCCGGCCTGCTCCCCGGCACCGGGGACTCCGCGCAGAAGGGCCAGGCCGCCGCCACCGGCCCGCAGCAGCGCGACACGATCGTCCTCCACCTGCACGACCTCCAGGGCGGCGGCACCTCCACCGCCCTCCTCGTGGACAACTCCACCACCAAGCAGGGCACCACCGTCCTGCTGCCCAACGCGCTCGCCGTCGCCGACTCCGAGGGCTCCGCCACCACCCTCGGCAAGTCCGTCGAGGAGGACGGCTCCAGCGGCACCCGCGAGGCCCTCGACACCCTCCTCGGCGCCAAGATCGCCGGAACCTGGCGGCTGGACACCCCGTACCTGGAGAACCTCGTCGAGTACCTCGGCGGCGTCGAGGTCGACACCGACACCGCCGTCCCGGACCCCAAGGGCAAGAAGGGCGCCGACCCGCTCGTCGCCAAGGGCGAGCAGCAGACCCTCACCGGCCGTGCCGCCGTCGCCTACGCCACCTACCGCGCCTCCGGCGAGGCCGAGGTCAAGCAGCTCCAGCGCTTCGGCCAGGTCGTGAACGGCGTGCTGCGCAAGATGCCCAGCGACGCCGCGAACGCCACGTCGGCCGTCGAGTTCCTCCAGCAGATCGCCGACCCGTCCCTCCCCGAGAAGGACCTCGGGGCCTCCCTCGCCAAGCTCGCGGAGCACGCCAAGACCGGTGCCTACAAGACGGCTCTCCTCCCGGTCGGCGAGGACGGGACCCTCGCCGAGGGCACCGGCGACAGCGTGGTCAAGGACATCCTCGGCGGCAAGGTCACCGCCCTCGAAGCCGGCGGCGTGCCGCGGGTCTCGGTCAAGGACGGCACGGGCGAGGACGCCGTCGAGGCGGCCAAGGTCGTCCTGATCAACGGCGGCTACGCCTTCGTCGGCGGCAGCAAGACCGAAAGCCAGGCCAAGTCCGAGGTCGTCTACGGCGACGACGCCCAGAAGGCCACCGCCGCCGAGGTCGCCGAGACCCTCGGTCTGCCGGCCGGATCCGTCACCAAGGGCAAGCCCGCGGGCAACGCCGCCGTCACCGTCGTCCTCGGCCGGGACTACGAGATTCCGGGCGCTTCGTAATCGTTTACGGGGTCGTCGGCGGTCCGTGAGACCCTGGAGGGGTACCCGACCGCCGACGAAAGCCTGCTTGTGACCGCCACGGATCGCTCCATCGAGCTCGTCAACGCCGCCGCCCAGGCGGCGGCCGACCGGCTCGCCCACGACATCATCGCCTACGACGTCAGCGACGTGCTGTCGATCACCGACGCCTTCCTGCTCGCCTCCGCGCCCAACGACCGCCAGGTCAAGTCCATCGCCGAGGAGGTCGAGGAGCGGCTCCAGAAGGAGCTCGGCGCCAAGCCGGTCCGCCGCGAGGGCGACCGCGACGCCCGCTGGATCCTCCTGGACTACGTCGACATCGTCGTCCACGTGCAGCACAGCGAGGAGCGGGTCTTCTACGCCCTGGAGCGGCTGTGGAAGGACTGCCCCGAGCTGCCCCTGCCCGAGGACGCCGTCAAGACCCGCGGCAAGGCGGCCGAGCACGCCGCCCTGACCGGCGCCGACAGGGCGGACGGTGAGCTGAGCTGAGCGCCGCCAAGAGCGGAACCGGCCGCCGCATCCTCCTGTGGCGCCACGGTCAGACCTCCTGGAACCTGGAGCGCCGCTTCCAGGGCTCGACCGACATCGAGCTCACGGAGGCGGGCGTCCACCAGGCCCGCCGCGCCGCCCGGCTGCTCGCCGCCCTCCGTCCGGACGCGATCGTCGCCTCCGACCTGAAGCGGACGGCGGCCACCGCCGCCGAGCTGGCAGCCCTCACCGGCCTCCCCGTCGCCCACGACGCCGCGCTGCGCGAGACGTACGCGGGGGAGTGGCAGGGCCTCACGCACGAGGAGATCGTCGCGCGGTTCGGCGAGCAGTACGCCGCGTGGAAGCGCGGCGAGCCGGTGCGCCGGGGTGGCGGCGAGCTGGAGACCGAGGTGGCCGACCGGGCCGCCCCGGTGATCCTGGAGCACGCCGACAAGCTCCCGGGTGACGGCACCCTGGTCGTGGTCAGCCACGGTGGCACCATTCGTACCGCCATCGGCCGGCTCCTCGGACTGGAACCCCACCACTGGGAGGGTCTGGGCGGCCTCTCGAACTGCTCCTGGTCCGTCCTCGGGGAGGGCGCGCGCGGCTGGCGCCTCCTGGAGCACAACGCCGGATCGCTCCCCGAGCCGGTCCTCGGCGACGACACCTGACACACCCCGGGCGTCCGGGCCCCCGGGGCCCGGATTTCACTTTCCGGCAGGTCACCGGCTAAAGTTCTTCTTGTTCGCAGCGCCGAGCGCGAAGAACACGAGGGGCTATAGCTCAGTTGGTAGAGCGCCTGCATGGCATGCAGGAGGTCAGGAGTTCAATTCTCCTTAGCTCCACAGTCACCGGATCCCGTCCCCCTGCCAAGGGGGGCGGGATCTGTTGTTTTGTCACTTCTGGGCGGCCGCCCGGCCATGGCAGAATCGGACGGCCGGAGGGGGACCAGGTCCGGACGGGAGGGTGGCCTTTGGGTGCGCACAGGCGGAAGTGCGACTGGTGCGGCAGCGGCACGCCCATCGTGCGGGACATGGACCCCGTCAACCCCGACTACCAGTACTGGTGCGAGGAGTGCGCGCGGGCGCTGATCATAAAGGGCGACCCCATCGAGACCTACCGCGAACTCGAGGGGGAGCCGATCTACGGTCGGCTCCTCGACGAGCACTGCACCCTCAAGCGGTTCTACTCCTTCGCCACGGCCTGACGCTCCCGGACCACGGTGCCCTGCCGGGGCACCGTCCGGGGGCCCGCCGCCTCCGGTCGGCGTGTCCGCCAGACCACCAGCGCGTACCCGGCGAAGACCGCCGTCGCCGTGAGCGGGTAGACCGCCGACAGCAGCATCTGACCCGCGTTCTGGTCGAGTTCGGGACGGCCCGGGTCGTGCGGCACCCACCACAGGGCGAACGAGGCGAAGGCCAGCGCCACCGCGCCCGTCACCTGCCACGCCGGGCGCACCACCCGCTCCGCCAGGCCCAGGGGGAGCGTGGCGCGGTCGTACAGCAGGATCAGCAGCGGCACGCACCAGACCCAGTGGTGGGACCAGGAGATCGGGGAGACCATCAGCGCCGTGAAGGCGGTGACGACCACGGCCACCGCCTTGTCGCCGAGCACCGCCGCCCGTACCGCGAGGGCCATCGCCGCGCCGCCCAGCAGGACCGCCGCCGCGAGCCACCACAGGCCGGGCGCGTCCGTGTGCATCAGCCGGGCGAGGACGCCGCTGAGGGACTGGTTGGCGGTCTCCTCGGCGTGTCCGACCCGGCCGGTCTCGAAGAGCGTCCGCGTCCAGAAGGTCCTCGACTCCGCCGGCAGCGCCACCACCATCGCCAGTGTCGTGACCAGGAAGGCCCCGGTCGCGGTCAGCGCCGTGCGCAGCCACTGGTTCATCCCCCGGTCCCGGCGCCACAGCAGCACGCCCGCGGCGAGGAGCAGCACCACGAAGAGGCCGGGTGTGAGTTTCACCGCGGTCGCCAGGCCTATCCCCAGGCCGGCCCAGCGGCTTTTCTCGCGGCGGGTGAAGTCCCACAGCACGGCCACCGCGACCAGCAGGTTGATCTGGCCGTACCGGAGGGTCGTCCACACCGGCTCGCACCAGACCACGACCGCCGCGACCCACAGTGTCGTACGCCATAGATCGGCCCGCCGGGCGGGCGAGGCCAGCGCCGGGCGGACCAGCTGGAGCGAGAGCCGCACCAGGGCCACCACGAGCAGCAGGTTCCCCGCCGTGGAGAGCGTCCGCATCAGCGGGACGCCGACCAGGGTCAGCGGCAGGAACAGCACGGCGGCGAACGGCGGATAGGTCATCGCCAGGTTCGCCGAGGTGGCGCGCATCGCGTACAGGTCGCCGCCGGCCCGCAGGGTCTCGGCCTCGGCCCGGTAGACCATCACGTCGAGCATGTTCACGTGGGCGACGCGCTGCGCCACCCAGAAGGCCGCGAACGAGATCAGGCAGGCCGCCGCGGCGGCGACCAGGGGCCACGGCCGGGCGCGGGACGGGGAAGGTGCGGAGGGGGACACAGGGGGCGACCCTACCCGGAGCCTCCGACAGCGCCGGAGAAACGGATTTGGAGTTCTGCCCGGCGGCCGGTTACTGTTCTGTCCGTCGCCGCGAGGAAGACCCGAGAGGGATCCGGTCGGACGACCACGAGGGGCTATAGCTCAGTTGGTAGAGCGCCTGCATGGCATGCAGGAGGTCAGGAGTTCAATTCTCCTTAGCTCCACAGAAGGCAGACGGGCCATCCACACCGGATGGCTCTCCGCACTTCTGCGGTAGGCTGAATGCCGCATATGAGGGGCTATAGCTCAGTTGGTAGAGCGCCTGCATGGCATGCAGGAGGTCAGGAGTTCAATTCTCCTTAGCTCCACAGAAGAGAAGCGGGTCATCCACACGGATGGCCCGCTTCGTCGTTACCGGCCGGCCCGTGGACGTCGATGCGGCCCGTATGGGCGCTGCGGTACCCTGGCGCCATGCGTGCCGTACGCCTGCTGCTTATCGAGCCGCGCTGACCAGTCCCGACGGGCGGAAGAGACCCCGTCGGAGTCGGCGCGGCGTCCCCTCCTGTGCGAGGGGATTTTTCATTTCGTGGCAGTTCATGGCAGTGGGCAGAGACGATCGATGGAGCTTCTAGGACCATGACCGAGATCAACACGGCCGCCGAGACGGCGGCCCCGCATCGCTACACGGCGGCCATGGCCGCCGACATCGAGGCACGCTGGCAGGACGTCTGGGACGCCGAGGGCACCTACGAGGCGCCGAACCCCACCGGTGACCTGGCGGGCGACCCCGAGGTCGCCGCCCGCCCCAAGAAGTTCATCATGGACATGTTCCCGTACCCCTCCGGTGCGGGTCTCCACGTCGGCCACCCGCTCGGCTACATCGCCACGGACGTCTTCGCCCGCCACGCGCGCATGACCGGCCACAACGTGCTCCACACCCTCGGTTTCGACGCCTTCGGCCTGCCCGCCGAGCAGTACGCCGTGCAGACCGGCACGCACCCGCGCGTGTCCACCGAGGCCAACATGGAGAACATGAAGGTCCAGCTGCGCCGGCTGGGCCTGGGCCACGACAAGCGCCGGTCGTTCGCCACGATCGACCCGGACTACTACAAGTGGACCCAGTGGATCTTCCTGCAGATCTACAACTCCTGGTACGACACCGAGGCCGCCAAGGCCCGCCCGATCGCCGAGCTGATCGAGCAGTTCGAGAACGGCACCCGTGAGATCCCCGGCTCCACGCGCGCGTGGGGCGAGCTGACCGCCGCCGAGCGCGCCGACGTCCTGGGCGAGTACCGCCTGGCGTACGCCTCCGAGGCGCCGGTCAACTGGTGCCCCGGCCTGGGCACCGTCCTCGCCAACGAGGAGGTCACCGCCGACGGACGCTCCGAGCGCGGCAACTTCCCCGTCTTCAAGTCCAAGCTGCGCCAGTGGAACATGCGCATCACCGCCTACGCGGACCGCCTGCTGGACGACCTCGACGGCCTGGACTGGCCCGAGGCGATCAAGCTGCAGCAGCGCAACTGGATCGGCCGCTCCGAGGGCGCCCGCGTCGACTTCCAGGTCGGCGACACCGGCGCCATCACCGTCTTCACCACCCGTCAGGACACCCTGTTCGGCGCCACCTACATGGTCCTGGCCCCCGAGCACGACCTGGTCGAGAAGATCGTCCCGGCCGCCTGGCCCGAGGGCACCCACACGGTGTGGACCGGCGGGCACGCCACCCCGGCCGAGGCCGTCGACGCCTACCGCAAGCAGGCCGCCTCCAAGTCCGACGTCGAGCGCCAGGCCGACGCCAAGGAGAAGACGGGCGTCTTCACGGGCGCGTACGCGACCAACCCGGTCAGCGGCGAGCGGGTCCCCGTCTTCATCGCCGACTACGTCCTCATGGGCTACGGCACCGGCGCCATCATGGCCGTCCCCGCGCACGACACCCGCGACTTCGCCTTCGCCCGCGCCTTCGAGCTGCCGATGCGCTGCGTCGTCGAGCCGAACGACGACCGCGGCACCGACCCGTCCACCTGGGACGACGCCTTCGCCTCGTACGAGGCCAAGCTGGTCAACTCCGCCAACGACGAGATCTCCCTGGACGGCCTGGGCGTCGTCGACGCCAAGGCGAAGATCACCGCCTGGCTGGCCGACCGCGGCATCGGCGAGGGCACCGTCAACTTCCGCCTCCGCGACTGGCTGTTCAGCCGCCAGCGGTACTGGGGCGAGCCCTTCCCGATCGTCTACGACGAGGACGGCGTCGCCCACGCGCTGCCCGAGTCGATGCTCCCGCTGGAGCTGCCCGAGGTCGAGGACTACTCGCCGCGCACCTTCGACCCGGACGACGCCGACACCCGGCCCGAGACCCCGCTCTCCCGCAACGGGGAGTGGGTCAACGTCACCCTCGACCTGGGCGACGGGCCGAAGAAGTACCGCCGCGAGACCAACACCATGCCCAACTGGGCCGGTTCCTGCTGGTACGAGCTGCGCTACCTCGACCCGCACAACGACCAGAAGCTGGTCGACCCGGCCATCGAGCAGTACTGGATGGGTCCGCGCGACGGCATGCCCACCGGTGGCGTCGACCTGTACGTCGGCGGTGCCGAGCACGCCGTGCTCCACCTGCTGTACGCCCGCTTCTGGTCCAAGATCCTCTTCGACCTGGGCCACGTCTCCTCGGCCGAGCCCTTCCACAAGCTCTACAACCAGGGCATGATCCAGGCCTTCGTCTACCGCGACGCCCGGGGCATCGCGGTGCCGGCCGCCGAGGTCGAGGAGCGCGACGGCGCCTACTGGTACGAGGGCGAGAAGGTCAGCCGCGTCCTCGGCAAGATGGGCAAGTCCCTGAAGAACGCCGTCACGCCGGACGAGATCTGCGTCGAGTACGGCGCCGACACCCTGCGCCTCTACGAGATGGCGATGGGCCCGCTGGACGTCTCCCGTCCGTGGGACACCCGCGCCGTGGTCGGCCAGTACCGGCTGCTCCAGCGGCTGTGGCGCAACATCGTCGACGAGGCGACCGGCGAGGCCACCGTCGTCGACACCGCGCCCGACGACGACGCGCTGCGCGCCCTGCACAAGGCGATCGACGGCGTCTCGCAGGACATGGCCGCGATGCGCTTCAACACCGCCATCGCCAAGATCACCGAGCTGAACAACCACCTGACCAAGGTCGGCGGCGCGGTCTCCCGCCCGGTCGCCGAGCAGCTGGTCCTGCTGGTCGCCCCGCTCGCCCCGCACATCGCGGAGGAGCTGTGGCGCCGCCTCGGCCACACCGAGTCGGTCGTCCACCAGGACTTCCCGGTCGCCGACCCGGCGTACGTGGTCGACGAGACCGTGACCTGCGTCGTGCAGATCAAGGGCAAGGTCAGGGCCCGCCTGGAGGTCTCCCCGTCGATCTCCGACGCCGACCTGGAGGCGCTGGCCCTGGCCGACCCGCACGTCGTCTCGGCCCTCGGCGGCGCCGAGATCCGCAAGGTGATCGTGCGCGCGCCGAAGCTGGTGAACATCGTGGCCTGAGTGCCACGACGGGCCTAGGGGTTTCCCCTACGGGCAGGTTGGGGGTTCCGATGGAACCTCCTGCCTGCCCGTTCCGTTTACCGTGGAAGAACCACAGCCGTGGGACGACGACGGAGTCTGAGGAGCCACCCACATGGAAGCCGCGATTGTCACGATCCTGGCGCTGCTCTTCCTCTCGTTCGTGGCGCTCGGGGTCTACGCCACGGTGAAGGTCGCCAAGGCGGCCAAGCGCGGCGTCGACCGGACCCTCGACCAGGCCCGGCGCACCGTCGAGGACACCACGCTGCGGGCCAAGAGCTTCGGCCAGGCCGGTGTCGCCGCCGAGCTGGCGAAGCTGCGGCTCTCGCTGCGCACCTCGATGCGCGCCACCCAGGACGCGCTCCAGGCCGGGGCCGTCGAGGACGCCTCGCTGCGCGAGTCGCTCGACCTCTTCTCCCGGCTGAGCGCCCACGGACGCGAGCTGGACGAGGACCTCAAGCGCCTGGAGCGGGAGCCCGACAAGGCGTACGTGGCCGGGCAGCTGCCCGCGCTCACCGAGCGGACCGAGCGGATCACCGGTTCGGCCGACGCGCTGCGACAGGCCGCCCGCGACCGGGCCCGCCGGTTCGCCGAGGACGACCTGGAGACGCTGAGCGCCCAGATCGACGTCGAGACGGGCGCGCTGCGGCACTGGACCACGACCGACCGGGAGACGACCGGACCGGAGGCCGGGCAGACGGCCTGGTACGAGTCGGCCCCCACGTCGCAGGCGCCGCCGCGGGCCGGGGAGGCGCCGCAGGCGATCACCGCGCCCGACCCCCGGGCGACCCCGTACCCGTGGGAGAAGACGGCCCGTCCGGAGTCCGCGGGCTGACCGTCCGCGTCGGGTCGAGCGGGTCTCCCGCGAGGGTGTCGCGCGGGCCGTGACCGGGGCCGGGCTGCCGAGCGGTGGTCGCTGCGGGTAACCTCCCGCTCATGTCCCGGCATGTCGCGATCGTCACCGATTCAACGGCCTACCTGCCACCCCAGACGATGGAGCGGCACGCCATCACCGCGGTCCCGCTGACCGTCGTCATCGGCGACCGCGCCCTCCTGGAGGGCTCCGAGATCTCGGCCAGATCGCTCGCGGAGGCGCTGCAGAAGCGGCGGCCCGTCACCACCTCACGGCCGAGCCCCGAGGTCTTCGCCGCCACCTACCGCGAGGCGGCGGAGGCGGGCGCGCGCGGGATCGTCTCCCTCCACCTCTCCGCCGAGGTGTCCGGCACCTACGACGCCGCCGTGCTCGCGGCGAAGGACGCGCCGCTTCCCGTACGGGTCGTGGACACCCGCATGATCGGCATGGCCCTCGGCTTCTGCGCCCTCGCGGCGGCGGAGGTCGTGGAGGGCGGCGGCTCGCTGGAGGAAGCGGTCGCGGCGGCCGAGAAGCGTGCCGGGAACACGTCCGCCTACTTCTACGTCGACACCCTGGACTACCTCCGCCGGGGCGGGCGGATCGGGACCGCGCAGGCACTGCTCGGCTCCGCCCTCGCGGTGAAACCCCTCCTCGAACTCGACGGCGGCCGCATCGAACTGCGGGAGAAGGTGCGGACCGCGTCCAAGGCGATCGCGAGGCTGGAGGAGCTGGCCGTCGAGCAGGCCGGCTCCGGCCCCGTCGACATCGCCGTCCACCACCTCTCCGCGCCGGAACGGGCCGAGGCGCTGGCCGAACGCCTCCGGGCGCGGGTGCCCGGGATCGGGGAGCTGCATGTCAGCGAGGTCGGCGCGGTGATCGGCGCGCACACGGGGCCGGGGCTGCTCGCGGTGGTCGTCTCACCCCGCTGATACGGGGCCTCTCACCCTTGTGGGTGAGGGAGTTGTCCACAGGAACGTCGCTGTCCACGGAAGTCGAGGGGCGACGGCACGGGGCCGTGGCGGACCCTACCGTCGCGGACATGGATCTTCGTACGGCTTCTTCTCGCGCTCCTTCTTCCTCGACTTCCGCCCGGGCCGCCGGGCCCGGACCTGTGGGGCCTCGGCGCGGTGCTTCGCCAGGGCGGGCGCGCCGGCGGGCGCGGGTGCGGCGGGTTCTGGCGCCGCCGGGTCGGGCCGGGGGCGAGGCGGGGGTCGTACGGGAGCGGGGCGACGCGCTGTTTCCGCCGTCGCCGGTCGCGGAGCCGGTGGTCATCGAGGAGCCGGGGGCCGAGGGACCCGTGGCCGTCGCGCCGGTGCTCGACGTGCCGCCGGCCGGCGTGGTGGGGGAGCGGCGCTGGCGGGCGGTGGTGGGGGAGAGGCTGCCGTTGTGGGTGCAGACGCGGTGCGGGCTGGAGCCCAGGTCGCTGGCGGCGCTCGCCGTGGTCCTGGCCGTGGCTGCCTGCGCGGCGGGTGGCTTCTTCTGGGCGGGGCGGCCGGAGTCGGTGCGGGCCCCGGAGCTCGTGCGGGTCGCGCCGGTGGCGGCTTCGCCCACGCCGGCGGCGGCTTCCGGCGCCGGTCCCGGTGGTGGCGCCGCCCCCGCGGAGGTCGTGGTCGACGTGGGAGGGAAGGTGCGCAGCCCGGGGGTGCTGACGCTGCCGGCCGGCTCGCGGGTCGCGGACGCGCTGAGGGCCGCGGGCGGCGTGCGTGCGGGAGCGGATCTGACGGGGCTCAACCGGGCCCGGGTCCTCTTCGACGGTGAGCAGGTGCTCGTCGGGGTGCCCGGAGCGCCGGTCGGTGGTGGGGCGGCGCCGGGCGCGGGGGCGGGCACGAGCGGTGTGCCGTTGAGCCTCAACACGGCGACGGCCGAGCAGTTCGACGGGCTGCCGGGCGTGGGGCCCGTGCTCGCGCGGCGGCTCGTGGACCACCGGACGGAGCGGGGCGGGTTCCGCTCGGTCGAGGAGTTGCGCGAGGTCGACGGGATCGGCGAGCGGCGTTTCGCGGACCTTCGGCCGCTGGTGCGGCCGTGACGCGGGACGGGGAGCCGGGGTGGGAGGAGCCGGCGGACCTGCGGCTCGTGCCGCCCGCGCTGGCCGCGTGGGCGGCGGCCGCGGCGGCGCTGGGGGTGGCCGGCTGGTGGGTGGTCGCCGGTGTGGGGCTCTGCCTGGCGGGAGCGGCGGCGTCGCTGACGCCGGCGGTCGCGCGGTGGGTGACCAGGGGGCGGGATCCCGCTGCGGGCGGCGGTGAGGGGGAGCGAGGCCGTGGCGGCGGTGGGTCGCCGGGGTGGCGGCTGCGGGCGACCGCCTGGGCCGGGGTGCTGTTGTGCGCCGCGGCGGGGGCCGCTTCGGCGGGGCTGCACGCCGCGGACCTGCGGCGTGGTCCGGTGCCCGTCCTGGGGCGGGAGTACGGCCGGGCCTGGGCGGAGGTGACGGTGACCTCGGATCCCCGGCTCACCCGGCCCCGGGTGAGCGGGCGGGCGATGGTGCCGGTGTCGGTGGTGATGGACGCCGAGGTGGTCCGGGTGGAGTCGGCGGGCGGCGCCGCCGTGCGGACCCGCGCGCCGGTGCTGCTGATCGTGCCTCCCGGGGAGGGACGGGACGCGTGGCTGCGGCTGCTGCCGTCCACGCGGCTGCGGATCGGTGCCCGCTTCACGCCGCCCAGGGAACCAGGGGACCCGTACGCGGCGGTGCTCAAGGCGGGGGCCGGGCCGCCACGGATCCTGGGGCCGCCGAGCGCGCTCCAGCGGACGGCCGGCGGACTGCGGGCCGGACTGCGCGCGGCCACCGACGGGCTCGCCCCGGACCCGCGGGCGCTGCTCCCGGGCCTGGTCGTCGGGGACACCGCACGGATCGGCACCGAGTTGCGGGACGCGTTCGAGGCCACCGATCTCACTCACCTGCTGGCCGTGTCCGGAAGCAACCTCTCGGTCGTGTTGCTCCTGCTCGTCGGGCGTCCGGGGCGGGCCCGCCAGGTGGAGCGGGGTGGGCTGGCTCCCCGGATCGGGCTCTCGCTGCGCGGTACCGCGCTGGCGGGGGCGGGGCTGACGCTGGCGTTCGTGGTCGTGTGCCGGCCCGATCCGAGCGTGCTGCGGGCGGCTGCCTGCGGGCTGGTCGCGCTTCTCGCGATCGCCACCGGACGGAGGAGGTCGCTGATCCCGGCGCTGGCCGCGGTGGTGCTGGTCCTGGTGCTGTACGACCCCTGGCTGGCGCGGAGTTACGGCTTCCTGCTGTCGGTGCTGGCGACCGGGGCGCTGCTGGTGGTGGCGCCGGGATGGAGCGACGCGCTGCGGCGGCGTGGGGTGCCGGGGCGGCTCGCGGAGGCGCTGGCCGCAGCGCTGGCGGCGCAGGCGGTGAGCGCGCCGGTCGTCGTGGTCTTCGCGGCCAGGATGAGCCTGGTGGCGATTCCGGCGAACCTCCTCGCGGAGCCGGCGGTGGCGCTCGCGACGGTGTTCGGCTTCGCCGCGCTCGCGGTGGCGCCGGTCTGGGCGGCGGGGGCGGAGGGCCTGGCGTGGGCGGCGGGGTGGCCGGCCGGCTGGATCGCCTCGGTGGCACGGACGGGAGCGGCACTGCCGGGCGCGGAGACGGCGTGGCCCGGCGGCTGGTGGGGAGGGGCGGCACTGGCGCTCGTCACGGTCGCGGTGGTGGCCGGGGTGCGGCGGCTGCGGCACCGGACGTGGCCGGTGGTCGGTGTGGTCGTGCTGCTGGTGCTCGTGGTGGCCCGGCCGGTGCCGTTGGTGCGCTGGGTCAGCGGGTGGCCGCCGCCGGGCTGGGTGTTCGCGATGTGCCAGGTCGGCCAGGGTGACGCCACGGTGCTCGCGACCGGCGGGGGCGCGGGGGTGGTGGTGGACGCCGGGCCGGATCCGCTGGCGGTGGACCGCTGTCTGCGCGAACTGGAGGTGAGACAGGTCCCGTTGCTGGTGCTGACGCACTTCCACGCCGACCATGTGGCCGGACTGCCGGGGGTGTTGAAGGGGCGGGCGGTCGGGGCGATCCAGACCACGGGGCTCGAAGAGCCGCCCACGCAGGCGGAGTTCGTGCGGCGGGAGGCGGCCGCCGCGGGGGTGCCGGTGGTGAGGGCGGAGCCGGGGGAGAGGCGGCGGTCCGGGGCGCTGGAGTGGCGGGTGCTGTGGCCGCCGGCCGGGCCGGGACCGTCGGACGGCGGGCCGAACGACGCCAGCGTCACGCTGCTGGTCCGGGGGCCCGGCGGGGTGAGCGCGCTGCTGCTCGGTGATCTGGAGCCGCCCGCGCAGCGGGCCCTGTGGCGGGCGCATCCGGAGCTGGGGGCGGTGGACGTGCTGAAGGTCGCCCATCACGGGTCCGCGCACCAGGACCCGGGGCTGACCGCCGCGGTGCGGCCGCGGCTGGCGCTCGTGTCGGCCGGTCGGGACAACCCGTACGGTCATCCGTCGCCCCGGACGCTGGCGGCGTTGCGGGCGGGCGGGGCGCGGGTGTTGCGGACCGACCGGGACGGGGCGATCGCGGTGGTGGGCGCGGGGAGGGGGTTGGTGGCCGTGGCGCGCGGCTGGTGACCCGCAGGAAGGGACACGCTTCTAAAGAAACGCTTGTAAAGGAGTCTTTCTATAGATACCTTTAGATCATGACGGAGAACAGCGCGTCGCATCCCGAGGACGAGAAGCGCCACAGCGTCAGGCTGACCGACCCCCGGGCCCTGCGGGCCTACGCGCACCCCCTGCGGATGGCCCTGGTCGGGATGCTGCGCCGACACGGGCCGTTCACCGCCACCCGAGCCGCCGAGCTGACCGGCGAATCGGTGGCCAGCTGCTCGTACCACCTGCGGATACTCGCCAAGTACGGGCTCGTGGAGGAGGCGCCGGGCGGACGGGGCAGGGAGAAGCCGTGGCAGGCCACCGCCCGGTACACCGAATGGCCCGGCTACAGCGAGGACCCCTCGGTCGCCCAGGCGGCCGACGAGCTCAACGTGGCCGTCGCCGAGCGCTACTTCGGGCGGTTCGCCCAGGTCCTGGAGGGCCGGACGGACGTCTCGAAGGAGTGGCGGGAGGCCGAGCTGTTCGGCGACGCCCTGGTGTACCTCACCCCCGGTGAGCTCCACACCCTCGGGGAGCGGATCGACGAGCTGCTCGGGGCCTACGCCGACCGCGAGGACGACCCGGCCACGCGGCCCGCGGGCGCGCAGCCCGTCAGCTTCCTGAAGATCGCCTATCTGGATCCGGACACCGACGACGGCAAGGAATGACAGGGATGAGCCTCACCGCACGGGTTCCGGCGCTGCTGCGCGAGCGGACCTTCCGCCGTTACTGGACGGGGCAGACGGTCTCGCTCGTCGGGGACCAGATCTCCCTGATGGCGCTGCCGCTCGCCGCCGTGCTCGTGCTCGGCGCCGACGCCGCCCAGATGGGGTGGCTCAAGACCCTCGAACTCCTCCCGGCCCTGCTGCTCAACCTCCCCTTCGGGGCCTGGGCCGACCGGCGGGCCGACCGCCGCCGGATCATGATCGCCACGGATCTGGGGCGGGCCGCGCTGCTGCTCACCCTGCCCGTCGCCTACGCCCTCGACCTGCTGACGCTCGACCAGCTCTACCTCGTCGCCTTCGGGGTGGGCGCCCTGTCGGTGCTCTTCGAGGTGTGCAACTCCACGCTGTTCGCCTCCCTCGTCCCGACCGAGCGCTATGTGCAGGCCAACTCGCTGGTGAACGGCAGCCGTTCGATGGCCTGGCTGGCCGGGCCCAGCATCGGCGGCGTACTCGTGCAGGTGCTCACCGCGCCCGTCGCGCTGCTCGCGGACGCCCTCACCTATCTGGTGTCGGCGGGATACCTGGCGAAGCTCCGGACGGCCGAGCCCGCCCCGGCTCCCGTGGCCAAGGGGCACTTCACGGAGGGGATGCGGTGGGTGCTGCGGGAGCCGTCGATGCGCGCGCTCTTCGCGGCCTCCGGCACCGTCCAGTTCTTCAACTACATGTTCCACACCCTCTTCGTGCTCTACGTGACCAAGGACCTCGGGCTCGGCGCGGGCCTGCTCGGCCTGGTGCTCGGCACCGGAGCCGTCGGCGGTCTGCTCGGGGCGGTGTGGAGCGGGGCGGTCGTCCGCCGGATCGGCATCGGCGGCTCCCTCGTCGCGGGCTTCCTCGGCTTCACCCTGCCACTGGTCCTCATACCCGCGGTGGACGGGCCGCTGCCGCTCGTCGTGGGCGTGCTGTTCGCCGCCGAGTTCCTGTCCTGCGCCGGCGTGATGATCGTCGACGTGGCCGCCGGTTCCTTCCAGATGGCACTCATCCCCGAGACCATGCGAGCCAGGGTCATGGGAGCCTTCCGCACCCTCAACCACGGCTTCCGCCCCCTCGGAGCCCTCGCCGGCGGTGTGCTCGGCACCGCGATCGGTCTCCGCCCCACCCTCTGGATCGCCACCGTGGGAGCCGTCTTCGCGGTCCTCTGGCTGCTCCCCTCGCCCCTGCCGCGCATGCGCGAACTGCCGACCCAGGAGCGGGAATCGGCCGCCGCCACCCCGTGACGCCGGTGAACCGGCAGACTGCCCCCATGACCGATCATGAAAAGTCCGGGGGACTGCAGCACGACGCCGTGGAGCGCTACCTGGAGCGCATCGGCGCCGCACGGCCGGACCGGGCGGACGCCGGGGCGCTGCGGGAGCTGCATCTGCGGCATCTGCTGTCCGTGCCCTTCGAGAACCTCTCGATCCACCTCGGGGAGGACATCGTCCTCGACGAGAAGGCCCTCGTCGACAAGGTGGCCGTGGCCCGGCGGGGCGGGTTCTGTTACGAGCTGAACACCTCGTTCGCCGCGCTGCTCCGGGCGCTCGGCTACCGGGCCGAGCTGCTCCAGGCGAGGGTCCTCGGCCCGGACGGGCGGGTGGGGATCCCGTACGACCACATGGCGCTCCTCGTCGAGGACGCGGACGGGGGACGGTGGCTGGCCGACGTGGGCTTCGGGGATCACAGCCACCATCCGCTCGCCTTCGACGAGCGCGGGGAGCAGGCCGACGCCTCCGGGGTCTTCGTGATCCGGGAGGTCCCGGGGACGGACGGGGACCTCGACGTGGTGCGGGACGGCACGCCGCGGTACCGGCTGGAGCCGCGGCCGCGGGTGCTCGCGGACTTCGAGGCCGGCGCCTGGTACCACCGGACCTCGCCGGAGTCGCACTTCACCCGCGGGGTGATCTGCTCGCTGCTCACCGAGGACGGCCGGGCCAGCATCGGCGGCCGGAAGCTGTACCGGACGGTGGCGGGCGAGCGCACGGAGCGGGAGCTCGCCACGGACGAGGAGCTGCGGGAGGCGTACCGGGAGCTGTTCGGCATCGTGCTCGACGAGCTGCCGGTCGTGCGCGCCGCGGGGGAGGACGGCAAGCGGAATCCATAATTCGGACTCGACGGCAACAAGGCCGCGTTTGCCTCGAACACCCCATGGGTGATCGAATGTGAACTCGTTGCATAGTGAACGAGTCGCACGGGGGTGCGTGGAGAATGTTCGGTGGCCTCTTCGGCAAGCGGGGGAACGGCGGCGGCCGGGGCGGTGCGCTCTCCGGGTACGCCGTACCGGCCTCGGCGGGAGTGCTGAGCTGCCGGGTGCTCGACCCCGTGCACGAGCCGCTGCGGCAGGCCGAGTTCGCGCTCACGGACACGGCCGGCCGCAAGGTGCTGGGAGGGGAGACCGACCCGTACGGCACCCTCCTCGCCACCGTCCCGGCGGGCGAGTACCGGCTCGCCGTCACCTCCGACGGGTACACCCCGCACCACACCACCGCCGTGATCGACCAGGGCCTCCACGCGGACCTCGGGGACGTCCTGCTCCAGGTCGCCCCCCAGCCGTCGCTGCCCGAGCCCGGCGACTGGGAGATCGACCCCGCCCACTCCCAGATCGGGTTCACCGCCCGGCACATCGGACTGGCCCGGATCCACGGGCGGTTCAACAGCTTCGCCGGCGCGATACGGATCGCCGAGCGCATGGAGCACTCGGCGATGCACGTCGTCATCGACGCGGCCTCCATCGACACCGGGGTCCAGATGCGCGACGACCACCTGCGCTCCGGTGACTTCCTCGACATCGGCGTGCACCCGACCATCGAGTTCTTCAGCGAGCGCTTCACCCACCGCGGCGGCACCCGCTGGAACGTCACCGGCGCGCTCAGCCTCCACGGCGTGAGCCGTACCGTCACGCTGGACACCCAGTACCTCGGTCTCGGCAGCGGCCTGGAGGGCGAGACCCGGGGCGCCTGCAGGGCCACCACCGAACTCCACCGGGAGGACTTCACCCTCACCTGGCAGACGCTGCTCGCGCGGGGCATCGCGGCGGTCGGCTCCAGCATCGCGATCGACCTGGACGTCCAGATCGTGCCGAAGGCGGCGGGCCGAGGAGAGGGCGGGGCGGAGTCGGCGGGGCGGGGCGGAGCAGGGTGAGGCGGGGCAGGGGCTAAGGAGCCTCCAGCCAGCCCTCGTACTCGGCGGCCAGGTCGTCCAGCGCGGCCGGGTCCAGGCGGCCGTCCGGGTCCTCGACGACCACCAGCCACTGGGCGTCCTCCGCGTCGTCCTCGCCGGCCAGCGCGTCCCGGACCAGTTGCGGCTCCTCGGCCACCCCGAAGCGGCCGGACAGTTCCTCGGAGAGCTCCTCGGCGGCGTCGCGGTCGGGGAGCACCAGTACGTGTCGTTCACTCACCCGGACATTCTCGCTCGGGCGCGGGCCGGGGTGTCGGGCCGGGGCCGTCGGTGGCCTTGGCGGCCGTGGCCGTGGCCGTGGCGGTGGCGGTGGCGGTAGGGCTGTCAGTGGGGCGCTGTCGGTGGGGCGTGGGATGCTGGTTCGCGATGGCCACCAGAAAGACTTCCAGCGACGACCTCCTCGGCCCCGTCACGCTCGCCGTGGGCCAGGAGGACCTGCTCCTCGACCGTGCCGTCCGGGAGGTGGTGGCGGCCGCGCGGGCCGCCGACGCCGACACCGACGTACGGGACCTCACTCCCGACCAGGTCCAGCCGGGGTCCCTCGCCGAGCTCACCAGCCCGTCGCTCTTCGCCGAGCGCAAGGTGCTGATCGTGCGAAACGCGCAGGACCTCTCTGCGGAGAGCGTCAAGGACGTGAAGGGGTACCTCGACTCGCCCGTCGAGGACATCACGCTCGTCCTGCTGCACGCGGGCGGCGCCAAGGGGAAGGGGCTCCTCGACGCGGCGCGGAAGGCGGGGGCGCGGGAGGTGGCCTGCCCCAAGACCACGAAGCCGGCGGAGCGGCTGACCTTCGTGCGGCAGGAGTTCCGCACGCTCGGGCGGTCCGCCACGCCCGAGGCGTGCCAGACGCTCGTCGACGCCATCGGCAGCGACCTGCGGGAGCTGGCCTCCGCCGTGACGCAGCTGACGGCGGACGTCGACGGGACGATCGACGAGGCGGTCGTCGGGCGGTACTACACCGGGCGGGCCGAGGCCTCGTCCTTCAACGTGGCCGACCGGGCCGTGGAGGGACGGGCGGCGGAGGCCCTGGAGGCGTTGCGCTGGTCGCTGTCGACCGGGGTCGCGCCCGTACTCATCACCAGCGCGCTCGCACAGGGCGTGCGGGCCATCGGGAAGCTCTCCTCCGCGAGGGGCGGGCGGCCCGCCGATCTCGCGCGCGAGCTGGGCATGCCGCCGTGGAAGATCGACCGGGTGCGGCAGCAGATGCGGGGCTGGACCCCGGACGGGGTCGCGATGGCCCTGCGGGCCGTCGCGGAGGCGGACGCGGGGGTGAAGGGCGGGGGCGACGATCCCGAGTACGCCCTGGAGAAGGCGGTCGTCGCGGTGGCGCGGGCGGCGAGGTTCCGGCGCGGCGCGTGACGCGTGTGCGGTGTGGTGCGACGCGGTGCGGGCCGATGGGCTGGGCCCCGCCGGCCCCCGTGCCCCGTGTGGGGCACCGCCTTGGAGGCCCCCACCCCACCCCTTCCCGAAACCCTGCCGGGGGCAGAACCCGCACCCCCTGGCGCTGAGCCCATCGGGCCGCGCCCGCGATCGGGCTGCGCCCGCGTTTTTGCTGGGTAGCGGCCTAGAGACCTTCCCGGGGCTGTGCCCCGAGCCCTGTCGGGCTGTGCCCGCTTCCCGGGGCTGTGCCCCGAACCCCGTCGGGCCGCACTCGCCCCCCCCGGGGGGCTGCGCCCGCTCCCCGAGCCGCGCCCCACCCTGCCCATCCACCCCCCCCAGCACGCCAGAAGGCCCCGCTCCCTCCTGGGGAGGAGGGAGCGGGGCCTTTTGGGTGATGCTTGGTGTCCCGCACACGCGTGGCGAACGCGTATCGCGTACGGGGCGGGGTGGCCGGACGGGAGCGGTAGAGGGTCCGCTGGGTCCCGGCGGCCGGGTGGAGCCTTAGATCATGAGATCCGGTCTCAGCCCTGGAGGGAGCCGACCTTGATCGCCAGCGCCGACTTCTTGTTGGCGGCGGCGTTCTTGTGGATGACACCCTTCGAGACAGCCTTGTCGAGCTGACGCGAGGCGGCACGGGCGGCCACGGTGGCCTTCTCGAGGTCGCCGGCGGCGACAGCCTCACGGGCCTTGCGGATCGCGGTCTTGAGCGACGACTTGACGGCCTTGTTGCGCAGGCGCGCCTTCTCGTTGGTCTTGTTCCGCTTGATCTGGGACTTGATGTTCGCCACTGAAAGAGCCTCTACAGGTTCGATGTTTCTTCAGGATGTGCCGCGCAGCTGAGAGGGCACACGAGACACAGCTGTCCACGGTATCAGGCGCCCTCCCGGCCGCCCAAACGAGGTCGCCGAACGGCCGCGGAACGCCCGAACCGGACGCCAGGCCGTGGGCATGGGACGATGGGGGCTACGTATCCGTTCCGAACACCGCCCCGAGACGAGAACCCTGCGTGCCCGCGACTCCTACCAACGTGCCCGAGCCGAGCCGTACCGACCCGGCTCTGATCCGCAACTTCTGCATCATCGCGCACATCGACCACGGCAAGTCCACGCTCGCCGACCGGATGCTCCAGCTGACCGGTGTGGTCGACCAGCGGCAGATGCGCGCCCAGTACCTCGACCGGATGGACATCGAGCGTGAGCGCGGCATCACGATCAAGTCCCAGGCGGTCCGGCTGCCCTGGGCCCCCACCGAGGGGCCGGAGCAGGGGCGTACGCACATCCTCAACATGATCGACACCCCCGGGCACGTCGACTTCACCTACGAGGTGTCGCGGTCGCTGGCGGCCTGCGAGGGCACGATCCTGCTGGTCGACGCGGCCCAGGGCATCGAGGCGCAGACCCTCGCCAACCTCTACCTGGCGATGGAGAACGACCTCACCATCGTCCCGGTCCTCAACAAGATCGACCTGCCGGCCGCCCAGCCGGAGAAGTTCTCCGAGGAGCTGGCGAACCTCATCGGCTGCCAGCCGGAGGACGTCCTCAAGGTCTCCGCGAAGACCGGCATGGGGGTCGAGGCGCTGCTCGACCGCGTGGTGCGGGACGTTCCGGCGCCGGTCGGCGTCGCCGACGCGCCCGCCCGCGCGATGATCTTCGACTCCGTGTACGACTCGTACCGGGGCGTCGTGACGTACGTGCGTGTCGTCGACGGGCAGCTCAACAAGCGCGAGCGCATCAGGATGATGTCGACCGGCGCCACCCACGAGCTGCTCGAGATCGGCGTCTCCTCTCCGGAGATGACGCCGTCCGACGGTCTGGGCGTCGGCGAGGTGGGTTACCTCATCACCGGTGTGAAGGACGTCCGCCAGTCCAAGGTCGGTGACACGATCACCTCCCTGAACAAGGGCGCCACCGAGGCGCTGGGCGGTTACAAGGACCCCAAGCCGATGGTGTTCTCGGGTCTGTACCCGCTGGACGGCTCGGAGTACCCGGACCTCCGCGAGGCCCTGGACAAGCTCCAGCTCAACGACGCCGCGCTGGTCTACGAGCCGGAGACCTCCGCCGCGCTGGGCTTCGGCTTCCGCGTCGGCTTCCTGGGTCTGCTGCACCTCGACGTCATCCGTGAGCGGCTGGAGCGCGAGTTCGGTCTCGACCTCATCGCCACCGCCCCCAACGTGGTCTACCGCGTGGTCATGGAGGACGGCAGCGAGCACACGGTCACCAACCCGAGCGAGTTCCCCGAGGGCAAGATCGACGAGGTGTACGAGCCCGTCGTGCGCGCCACGATCCTCGCCCCCAGCGAGTTCATCGGCGCGATCATGGAGCTCTGCCAGACGCGTCGCGGCACGCTGATCGGCATGGACTACCTCTCCGAGGACCGGGTGGAGATCCGCTACACCCTGCCCCTCGCCGAGATCGTCTTCGACTTCTTCGACCAGCTGAAGTCCAAGACCCGCGGCTACGCCTCCCTCGACTACGAGCCCACCGGCGAGCAGGCCTCCAGCCTGGTCAAGGTCGACATCCTGCTGCACGGCGACAAGGTCGACGCCTTCTCCGCCGTCACCCACAAGGACGCCGCGTACGCGTACGGCGTGCGGCTCGTCGCCAAGCTGCGCGAGCTCATCCCGCGGCAGGCCTTCGAGGTGCCCATCCAGGCCGCCATCGGCTCCCGGGTCATCGCCCGGGAGACCATCCGCGCCATCCGCAAGGACGTCCTCGCCAAGTGCTACGGCGGTGACATCTCCCGTAAGCGGAAGCTGCTGGAGAAGCAGAAGGAAGGCAAGAAGCGCATGAAGATGGTCGGCTCGGTGGAGGTCCCGCAGGAGGCCTTCATCGCCGTCCTGTCGAGCGACGAATCCGGCGGCAAGTCGAAGAAGTAGTCGTCTCGTCGTGTACGAACGGGTCCGCGTGCCTCCGGCGCGCGGACCCGTTCGTTATCCACAGGCCCTTACGCGCCGGACGTCGGCGCTCTAATCTGAAGCCCCCCGCAGGTTACTCGCGAGTTAGTTACGCATCCGTAGCTGCCCGTCGGCAGCTGCCGTTCGTAGCCGCGCATCCGTGGGTGCGCATCCGTAGTTGCACGACCACCGCACCGCCAACAGGCACCGCCGCCGCCCGGAGGACGACGTGAGCGACAACCAGATCCAGATCGACGACCGGCTGCCCTCCGTCGCGGCTCTCTTCCTCGAACGGGTCGAGCGCACACCCGACACGGAGGCCTACCGCTACCCGGTGCCCGCCGCCTCCGGCGCGGGACCGGACGACTGGAAGTCGCTCAGCTGGGTCCAGGCCGCGCAGCGCGTCTACGCCATCGCCGCCGGTCTGATCGACCTCGGGGTCCGGCCGGAGGAGCGCGTCGCCCTCGCCTCCGCCACCCGGGTCGAGTGGATCCTCGCCGACCTCGGCGTGATGTGCGCCGGCGCCGCCACCACCACGATCTACCCGCAGACCAACGTCGAGGAGTCCGCCTTCATCCTCTCGGACTCCGAGTCGAAGGTGCTCATCGCGGAGGACGCCGCCCAGCTCGCCAAGGCCGTCGACCGCCGCGCCGAGCTGCCCGGCCTCCACCACGTCGTGGTCATCGACCCCGAGGGCGCCGACACCTCCGACGAGTGGGTCCTCACCCTCGCCGAGCTGGAGGCGCGCGGAGCGGCGTACCTGGAGAAGCACCCCGAGGCGGTCAGGGAGCGGGTCGCGGCGATCACCCGCGAGCAGCTCGCCACCCTCATCTACACCTCGGGCACCACCGGCCGCCCCAAGGGCGTCCGCCTGCCGCACGACAACTGGTCGTACATGGCCAAGGCGATCGCCGCCACCCGCCTGATCACCCAGGCCGACGTCCAGTACCTGTGGCTGCCGCTCGCCCACGTCTTCGGCAAGGTCCTCACCTCCGGCCAGATCGAGGTCGGCCACGTCACCGCCATCGACGGCCGCGTCGACAAGATCATCGAGAACCTGCCGGTGGTCCAGCCGACCTACATGGCGGCCGTCCCCCGCATCTTCGAGAAGGTCTACAACGGCGTCGCCGGCAAGGCCCGGGCCGGCGGCGGAGCCAAGTACAAGATCTTCCAGTGGGCCGCCGGCGTCGGCCGCGAGTACGCCAAGGCCACTCAGGACAACTTCCGCCGCACCGGCACCGCCTCCGCGCCCTTCGGTCTCACCGCCAAGCACAAGGTCGCCGACGCCCTCGTCTTCTCCAAGATCCGCGGGGCCTTCGGCGGCCGGCTGCGCGCCTGCATCTCCGGCTCCGCCGCGCTCGCCCCCGAGATCGGCTACTTCTTCGCCGGCGCCGGCGTCCACATCCTGGAGGGGTACGGCCTGACGGAGTCCTCCGCCGCCTCCTTCGTCAACCCCGGCGAGGCCTACCGCACCGGCACCGTCGGCAAGCCGCTCCCCGGCACCGAGGTCCGCATCGCCGACGACGGCGAGATCCTGCTCCGCGGCCCCGGCATCATGGAGGGCTACCACGGCCTTCCCGAGAAGACCGCCGAGGTCCTGGAGGCCGACGGCTGGTTCCACACCGGCGACATCGGCGAGCTCTCCGCCGACGGCTACCTGCGGATCACCGACCGCAAGAAGGACCTCATCAAGACCTCCGGCGGCAAGTACATCGCCCCGGCCGAGGTCGAGGGCCAGTTCAAGGCCGTCTGTCCGTTCGTCTCCAACATCCTCGTCCACGGTGCCGACCGGAACTACTGCACCGCCCTCATCGCGCTGGACGAGCCCGCCCTCCTCGGCTGGGCCGCCGAGCACGGCCTGGGCGGGAAGACCTACGCCGAGGTCGTCGCCGCCCCGGAGACCGTCAAGCTCGTCCAGGGCTACGTCGACCGGCTCAACGAGGGCCTCCAGCGCTGGCAGACGATCAAGAAGTTCCGCCTCCTGCCCCGCGACCTCGACATCGAGCACGGCGAGCTCACGCCGTCCCTGAAGCTGAAGCGCCCGGTCGTCGAGCGCGAGTACAAGGGGCTCATCGAGGACATGTACGAGGGGTCGCGCGAGGCCTGACCGGGCGCGCCCGCCGCCACCCCGGGCAGTACGGGACAATGGACCCCATGCCTTCCGTACTGCCCGATGGTGAGCCCGTGCCCGAGGACGGGGCGCTGCCCCCGCGTGCCCTTCAGGGGGCGGGGGAGCGGCCGCTCGGGTTCTATCTGCACGTCCCGTACTGCGCCACGCGGTGCGGCTACTGCGACTTCAACACGTACACCGCGAGCGAGCTGCGCGGTGCCGGCGGCGTGCTCGCATCCCGGGACAACTACGCGGGGCAGGTCGTCGAGGAGGTCCGGCTCGCGCGGAAGGTGCTCGGGGACGATCCGCGGCCGGTGCGGACGGTCTTCGTCGGGGGCGGTACGCCCACGCTGCTGGCCGCCGGGGACCTCGTGCGGATGCTGGCGGCGATCCGGGACGAGTTCGGGCTCGCGGACGACGCCGAGGTCACGACGGAGGCGAACCCGGAGTCCGTGAACCCGGAGTACCTCGCCGAGCTGCGGGCCGGGGGGTTCAACCGGATCTCCTTCGGGATGCAGAGCGCCCGGCCGCACGTCCTGAAGATCCTCGACCGGACCCACACGCCGGGGCGGCCCGAGGAGTGCGTCGCCGAGGCGCGGGCGGCCGGCTTCGCGCACGTGAACCTCGACCTGATCTACGGGACCCCCGGGGAGACCGACGACGACTGGCGAGCCTCGCTGGACGCGGCGATCGGGGCCGGGCCCGACCACGTGAGCGCGTACGCCCTGATCGTCGAGGAGGGGACGCAGCTGGCGCGGCGGATCCGGCGCGGCGAGGTGCCGATGACCGACGACGACGTGCACGCGGACCGGTACCTGATCGCCGACGAGGCCTTCGAGAAGGCCGGGTTCTCCTGGTACGAGGTGTCCAACTGGGCGACCTCCGAGTCCGGGCGGTGCCTGCACAACGAGCTGTACTGGCGCGGCGCCGACTGGTGGGGGGCGGGCCCCGGCGCCCACTCGCACGTGGGCGGGGTGCGCTGGTGGAACGTCAAGCATCCGGGGGCGTACGCGGCGGCGCTCGGTTCCGGGAAGTCTCCCGGGGCCGGGCGGGAGGTGCTGGCCGAGGAGGACCGGCGGGTCGAGCGGATCCTCCTGGAGCTGCGGCTCCGGGAGGGGGTCGAGCTGTCGCTCCTCAAGCCCGCCGGGCTGGCGGCCGCCGGGCGGGCCTTGGCCGACGGACTGCTGGAGGCCGGGCCTTACGCGGCCGGGCGGGCCGTCCTGACGCTGCGGGGGCGGCTCCTGGCCGACGCGGTGGTGCGGGACCTGGTGGACTGAGGGCGCGGCGGCCAGGACGCGGCCGTGTGCGGCGTCCCGCCGTGCCCGCCCTCCCCCGAGGACTTCGTCCCGGGGGTGTTCCCGGCCCCGGCGGAACGCGTGCCGCCCACCGCGCGGTGGGCTAGCCCACCGTCACGAAGTCGATGAGCTCCTCCACGCGGCCCAGGAGTTCCGGTTCCAGGTCCTTGTAGGACGTGACCCGCTTCAGGATGGCCTGCCAGACGGCGCCCGTGTTGTCGGAGGGCCAGCCCAGGGCCCGGCAGGTGCCGGTCTTCCAGTCCTGGTCCCGGGGGATCCGCGGCCAGGAGGGGATGCCGAGGACGGACGGCTTCACCGCCTGCCAGATGTCGACGTAGGGGTGGCCCACCACCAGGACGTCCGCCGAGGCGACCTCGGCGGCGACGCGGGACTCCTTGGAGCCGGGCACCAGGTGGTCGACCAGGACGCCCAGGCGGGCGTCCGGGCCGGGGGCGAAGTCGGCGACGATCCGCGGGAGGTGGTCGACGCCCTCCAGGTACTCCACCACCACGCCCTCGACGCGCAGGTCGTCGCCCCACACCCGCTCGACCAGCTCGGCGTCGTGGCGGCCCTCGACGTAGATGCGGCTCGCGCGGGCCACCCGGGCCCGCGCGCCGGGCACGGCGACCGAGCCGGAGGCCGTACGGGCGGGGCGGGACGGGCCGGCGGACACCGGGCGCACCAGGGTCACCACGCGGCCCTCCAGGAGGAAGCCGCGCGGGTCGAGCGGGAAGACCCGGTGCTTGCCGAAGCGGTCCTCCAGCGTCACCGTGCCCGCCTCACAGCGGATCACCGCGCCGCAGAAGCCCGTGGAGACCTCCTCGACCACCAGGTCCGGCTCGGCCGGGACCTCCGGGGCGGGGGCCTGCTTCTTCCAGGCGGGCGTCAGGTCAGGGTCGTAGCTGCGCATTCGGGGACGCTACGACACCCCGAAGCGGCGTGCCAGCTCATCGCGCTGGCGTCGGACGAACTCCGCGTCCACGACGGCGCCGTGGCCGGGGACGTAGAGGGCGTCCTCGCCGCCGAGGGCCAGGAGGCGGTCGAGGGCGTCGGGCCAGCGGGCGCCGATCGCGTCGGGGCCGGCCTGGGGTTCGCCGGACTCCTCGACGAGGTCGCCGCAGAAGACGGTCTCGCGCTCGCCGGGGACGAAGACGGCGAGGTCGTGGGTGGAGTGGGCGGGGCCCAGGTTGGCCAGGAGGACCTGGCGGCCGCCCAGGTCCAGGGTCCACTCGCCGGTGACCGTGTGGCGCGGGGCCACCAGGGCCTCCACCGCCTCCGCGGCGGCCCGCTCGTCGACCCCCTGGCGCACGGCGTCCCCGTACAGCTCCTCGCGGGTCCGGGCGGAGCCGAGGAGCTCGTCCATGCCGACCGCGCCGAAGACCTCCGCTCCGGCGAAGGCGGCGGTGCCGAGGACGTGGTCGAAGTGGGGGTGGCCGAGTGCGATGTGCGTCACGCGCCGGCCGCCGGTGATCGCCTCCGCCTGGGCCCGGATCCCGGCGCCCTCGGCGAGCGTGGAGCCCGTGTCGTAGAGCAGTACGGCCTTGTCCCCCACGACCAGTCCGGTGGTGGCGTCCCAGCCGGGGAGCCTGCGCCGGCCCACTCCGGACGCGAGCCGTTCCCACCCCTGGGCCGCCCAGACCGCCTGTTCGATGTCCATGCGATCGACGCTAGCGGATCCGCCTCCTTGCCAGGAGCGACCGACCCGGCCGTACACTGGCCGGGGGTTTCCTGGCACTCGGGCAGGGCGAGTGCCAAAAGCGGAGCAACCGGAACGGCTGGAGCGGGAGGTGTGCGCGTGCTGAGCGAACGCAGACTCGAGGTGCTGCGCGCCATCGTCCAGGATTACGTCGGGACGGAGGAGCCGGTGGGTTCCAAGGCGCTCACCGAGCGCCACAAGCTCGGCGTGTCGCCCGCCACCGTGCGCAACGACATGGCGGTGCTGGAGGAGGAGGGGTACATCGCCCAGCCCCACACCAGCGCCGGCCGGATCCCCACCGACAAGGGGTACCGCCTCTTCGTGGACCGGCTGGCCGGCGTCAAGCCGCTGTCGACCCCCGAGCGGCGCGCCATCCACAACTTCCTCGACGGTGCCGTCGACCTGGACGACGTCGTGGGCCGGACGGTGCGGCTGCTCGCGCAGCTGACCCGTCAGGTCGCCGTCGTCCAGTACCCGTCGCTGACCCGCTCCTCGATCCGTCACGTCGAGCTGCTGTCGCTGGCCCCGGCCCGGCTGATGCTCGTCCTGATCACGGACACCGGACGGGTCGAGCAGCGGGTGATCGACTGTCCCACGCCCTTCGGCGAGACCTCCCTCGCCGACCTGCGGGCCCGGCTCAACAGCCGGGTCGGCGGCCGCCGCTTCGCGGACGTGCCGCAGCTGGTGCAGGACCTCCCCGAGTCCTTCGAGGAGCCCGAGGACCGCGCCACGGTCTCGACCGTGCTCGCGACCCTCCTCGAAACGCTCGTGGAGGAGCACGAGGAGCGGCTGATGATCGGCGGCACCGCCAATCTCACCCGCTTCGGACACGACTTCCCGCTGACGATCAGGCCCGTCCTGGAAGCCCTGGAGGAGCAGGTCGTGCTCCTCAAGCTGCTCGGCGAGGTCAAGGAATCGGGCATGACCGTACGCATCGGGCACGAGAACGCCTACGAGGGACTGAACTCCACGTCCGTCGTCTCGGTCGGCTACGGTTCGGGCGGCGAGGCAGTCGCCAAACTCGGCGTGGTCGGACCGACCCGCATGGACTACCCCGGAACGATGGGAGCGGTACGCGCAGTGGCACGTTACGTCGGACAGATCCTGGCGGAGTCGTAAGTGGCCACGGACTACTACGCCGTGCTCGGCGTGCGCCGCGACGCTTCCCAGGACGAGATCAAGAAGGCCTTCCGGCGCCTCGCCCGCGAGCTTCACCCGGACGTCAATCCGGACCCGAAGACGCAGGAGCGGTTCAAGGAGATCAACGCCGCCTACGAGGTCCTCTCGGACCCGCAGAAGAAGCAGGTCTACGACCTGGGCGGCGACCCGCTCTCCTCCTCGGGCGGCATGGGCGGCGGAGGCGGCTTCGGAGCCGGCGGCTTCGGCAACTTCTCCGACATCATGGACGCCTTCTTCGGCACGGCCGGGCAGCGCGGACCGCGCTCGCGGACCCGCCGCGGCCAGGACGCCATGATCCGTCTGGAGATCGACCTCAACGAGGCGGCCTTCGGCACCACCAAGGACCTCCAGGTCGACACGGCCGTCGTCTGCACCACCTGTTCGGGTGAGGGTGCCGCCCCCGGCACCGCCGCGCAGACCTGCGACATGTGCCACGGCCGCGGCGAGGTCTCCCAGGTCACCCGGTCGTTCCTCGGCCAGGTCATGACCTCCCGGCCCTGCCCCCAGTGCCAGGGCTTCGGCACCGTCGTCCCGACCCCGTGCCCCGAGTGCGCGGGCGACGGCCGGGTCCGGTCCCGCCGCACGCTGACGGTGAAGATCCCGGCCGGCGTCGACAACGGCACCCGGATCCAGCTCGCGGGCGAGGGCGAGGTCGGCCCCGGCGGCGGCCCCGCCGGCGACCTGTACGTCGAGATCCAGGAGACCCCGCACGAGGTCTTCCAGCGGCGCGGCGACGACCTGCACTGCACGGTCACCCTGCCCATGACGGCGGCCGCGCTCGGCACCAAGGTGCAGCTCCAGACGCTCGACGGCCTGGAGGAGATCGACATCCGCCCGGGCACGCAGTCGGGCCAGTCGGTCCCGCTGCACGGCCGGGGCATCACCCACCTGCGGGGCAACGGCCGGGGCGACCTGATCGTCCACGTCGAGGTCCAGACCCCGGGCAAGCTCGACCCCGAGCAGGAGCGCCTCCTGCGCGAACTGGCCAAGCTGCGCGGCGAGGAGCGGCCCACGGGCCAGTTCCAGCCCGGGCAGCAGGGGCTGTTCTCGCGGCTGAAGGACGCGTTCAACGGGCGCTGACCGGCTGGGGCCGTTCTCGCGGCCGAAGGACGCGTCCGACGGCGCCGAGTCCTCGGCGACATGACCGGTGCGTGAGAGGGGCGGCACTCTGAGTGCCGCCCCTTTCCCGTGCCCGGGAACGGGCATGACACGATGCCCATATGTCCACCACCGCACTGAACGATCTCTTCCGGTACCCGATCGTGCAGGCCCCCATGGCGGGTGGCGCCTCCTGTCCCGCGCTCGTCGGAGCCGTCGCCGAGGCCGGCGCGCTCGGCTTCCTCGCCGCCGGGTACAAGACGGCCGGCAGCCTCTACCAGGAGATCAAGCAGGTCCGCGGACTCACCGGACAGCCCTTCGGCGTCAACGTCTTCATGCCCCAGACCGGCCCCGGCGTCGACCCGGCGGCCATCGAGGTCTACCGCCACCAGCTCGCCGGGGAGGCCGGCTGGTACCGGACCGCGCTCGGCGAGACCGACGACGGCCGCGACGACGGGTACGAGTCCAAGCTGGCGATCCTCCTGGAGGACCCGGTCCGCGTCGTCTCCTTCGCCTTCGGCTGCCCCGAGCCCGAGACCTTCGAGGCCTTCGCCCGCGCCGGCACCTACACGATCGTCACCGTCACCTCCGCCGAGGAGGCCCGGACGGCCCAGGCGGCCGGCGCCGACGCGCTGTGCGTCCAGGGAGTGGAGGCGGGCGGCCACCAGGGCACGTACCGCGACGACCCCGCCGACGAACAGCCGGGCACCGGCCTCCTCGCCCTCCTCACCCAGGTCCGGGAGGCCACCGCGCTGCCGCTGGTCGCGGCCGGCGGCCTGATGCGCGGCGCGCAGATCGCCGCCGTCCTCGCCGCCGGGGCCGCCGCCGCGCAGCTCGGCACCGCCTTCCTCGTCTGCCCCGAGTCCGGCGCCCATCCGCTGCACAAGCGGGCCCTGACCGACCCGCTCTTCCACCGCACCGCCCTCACCCGGGCCTTCTCCGGCCGGCCGGCCCGCGGACTCGTCAACCGCTTCATGCGCGAGCACGGGCCGTACGCCCCCGCCGGCTACCCGGAGGTCCACCACCTCACCGCCCCGCTGCGGAAGGCCGCCGCGACCGCCGGAGACGCCCAGGGCATGGCCCTGTGGGCCGGCCAGGGCCACCGCCTCGCCCGCGAGCTGCCCGCGGGGGAGCTGGTCGAGGTGCTCGCCGCCGAACTCGACACCGCCCTCACCGACCTCGCCGACCCGGCCCTCAGGAGTGCCTCATGACCGCCCCCGTCTTCGTCGTCGACGCCGTCCCCGGCGCCGGCACCTTCGTCCTGGAGGGGCCCGAGGGACGGCACGCCGTCTCCGTGAAGCGGCTCCAGGCCGGCGAGGAGCTGGTCCTCACCGACGGCCGGGGCCGCTGGGCGCGGTGCGTGGTGCGGGAGACCGAGGGCAAGGACCGGCTGACCGTCGAGGTGACGGCGGACCACGAGGAGCCGGAGGAGCTGCCGCGGATCACCGTCGTCCAGGCCCTCCCCAAGGGCGACCGGGGCGAACTCGCCGTCGAGACCATGACCGAGACCGGCGTCGACGCGATCGTGCCGTGGGCCGCCTCCCGCTGCATCACCCAGTGGCGCGGCGACCGCGGCCTCAAGGCGCTCGCCAAGTGGCGCGCCACCGCCCGCGAGGCCGGCAAGCAGTCCCGCCGCACCCGCTTCCCCGAGGTCGCCGACCTCATGACCACCAAGCAGGTCGCCCAGCTGCTCGCCGGCGCCGACTTCGCGGCCGTGCTGCACGAGGACCGCGACCACCCCAGCGGCGCCCTCGCCACCGCCGGGCTCCCCGAGAAGGGCTCGATCGTGCTGGTCGTCGGCCCCGAGGGCGGGGTCTCCCCGGAGGAGCTGGCCGCCTTCGAGGCGGCGGGAGCGAAGCCGTACCGGCTCGGCCGGAGCGTGCTGCGGACCTCCACGGCGGGTACGGCGGCCACCGCCCTCGTCCTCGGCCGCACCGGCCGCTGGGGCTGAACCGGCCGCCGGGACCGAACCGGCCGCCGGGGCCGAACCGCGCGGGGGACCCGTCAGGGGGGACCCGGTGTCCGAGCGACCCGGGCCTTTTCTAGGCTGACCCGTATGGCCGACGAGTCCCCTCTGATCCGCAGTCTGCGCGCCGCGGTCGCCGCCGCGCCCGGCGACGTGCCCCTGCGCCTCCACTTCGCCGAACTCCTCCTCGCGGAGGGGCGGAACGACGAGGCCGTCGCGGAGGCGGCCGTCGCCCTCCAGCACGCGCCGGGGGACGCCGCCGCCCGTGCCCTGATGGTCCGCGCCATGGGGCTGCCGCCGGCCGTGGCCGAGGCCCCGACCGCGGCCGAGACCCCGGTCGTACGGCCGGCGCCCGAGGTTCCGCCGGCGCCGGCGCCCGGTCCCGTACCGCAGACCCCGCCCGCGTCGCAGACCCCGCCCGGCCCCGTCCCGCCCGAGCCGAGGTCCTCCTTCGACTGGGCCGCCGCCGAGGAGCAGGTGTCCGACCTCGTCGGGCCGCGGTACCTGGAGGAGCCGCAGGCCGAGGGCGGGGACGGGCGCGCCGGGGACGCGGCCGCCTGGGACGTGGACGCGCCCGGGGCCGTACGCCTCGCCGACGTCGGCGGCATGACCGACGTCAAGGAACGGCTCGAAGCCGCCTTCCTCGCACCCATGCGCAACCCCGAACTCCGCCGCCTCTACGGCAAGTCGCTGCGCGGCGGGCTCCTCCTCTACGGTCCTCCCGGCTGCGGCAAGACCTTCATCGCCCGGGCCGTCGCCGGCGAGCTCGGCGCGAACTTCCTGACCGTCTCGCTCTCCGACGTCCTCGACATGTGGATCGGGGCCTCCGAGAAGAACATCCACGACATCTTCGAGACCGCCCGCCGGCAGGCCCCCTGCGTCGTCTTCCTCGACGAGCTCGACGCCCTCGGCGGCAAGCGCTCCCGCACCCACAACAACGGGCTGCGCAACGTCGTCAACCAGCTCCTCACCGAGCTCGACGGCATCGCCTCCGGCGCCGGCAACGAGGGGATCTTCGTCCTCGCCGCCACCAACGTGCCCTGGGACGTCGACCTCGCCCTGCGCCGCCCCGGCCGCCTCGACCGCACGCTGCTCGTGCTGCCGCCCGACGCCCCCGCCCGCGAGGCGATCCTCCGCTACCACCTGCGCGACCGGCCCATCGAGGCCGTCGACCTCGGCAAGCTCGTCAAGGTCACCGAGGACTTCTCCGGCGCCGACCTCGCCCACCTGTGCGAGACCGCCGCGGAGACCGCCCTCCTCGACTCCGCCCGCACCGGCTCCGTCCGGCTCATCACCACCAAGGACCTGCTCGGCGCCGCCAAGCAGCTCCGGCCCTCCACCGAGCCCTGGTTCGCCGCCGCCCGGAACGTCGCCATGTTCGCCAACGAGGGCGGTCTCTACGACGACCTCCTCGCCTACCTGAAGCGGAAGCGCAAGCTGTGACCACGCCCACCGCACTCGCCCGGGCCGAGGCGCTCTACGAGGCGGGCCGGTACGAGCAGGCCGGCGAACTCGCCGTCCGACACCTCGCCGACGACCCCGAGGACGCCGACGCGCTCACCCTGCTCGCCCGCTGTCAGCACCGGGCCGGGAACCACCCCGCCGCCCTCGTCGCCGTCGAACAGGCGCTGCGCGCCGAACCCGAGCTGGTCATGGCGCACCTGATGCGCACCCAGATCCTGCTCGCGCTCAAGCGGTACGGGGAGGCCGAGGACGCCGCCCACCGCACGGTCCGACTGGCCCCGCAGTTCTGGGGCAGCCACTACGCGCTCGGCACCGCGCTCGCCGAGACCGCCGAGGCCGGCCGCGGCCGCGACCGGGCCAGGACCGCCGCCGCCTACGAGGCGGCGCGCACCGCCGTCGCCCTCGGCCCCGAGGAGGACGCCGCCCACTTCCTCGTCGGCCTCACCGCCCAGCGGCGCGGCGACCACGCCACCGCCCGGCAGGCCTACGAGACGACCCTGCGGCTCAACCCGCAGAGCAGCGAGGCCCACAACAACCTCTCCCTGCTGAAGCTGCGCCGCCGCTGGTTCCGGCGCGGGGCCTGGACCCAGGCCGCCGAGGGCTTCGTCGCCTCCGCCGCGCTCGACCTCGGCGACCGCAAGGCCCGCTTCAACCTGGAGGCGATGGCCTGGGGGACCGCCGCCGGCGCCCGCTGGGTCGCCCTGCTCGGCTTCCTCGCCTCCGCGCTCGGCTCGGCCCCGGTCCGGACCGGGGCGACCGGCGCCGACGCCGTCGTGCCCTTCGTCGTCGGCGCCGTGGTCCTCGTCGGCGCCTGGGCCGGCTGGGCCGTGTGGATGGGCCGCCGGGTGCCGCCGAGGCTGCGCCGTCCGCTGCTGCTCGTCGCGCGCAACTGCCGGCCGGTGCTCGCGATGGCCGCCGCCGTCGGCCTGCTCGGTCTGTACTCGGCGGTCACCATGGTCCTGTGGTCCTTCGACGCGGGGGTCGTCGGCGCCCTCGGCACCCCGCTCTTCTGGGCCGTCGTCATCACGTACTGGGTGAGCCGCTCGGCCCTCAAC
Source organism: Streptomyces sp. NPDC056503 (assembly GCF_042794995.1). Lineage (NCBI taxonomy): Bacteria > Bacillati > Actinomycetota > Actinomycetes > Kitasatosporales > Streptomycetaceae > Streptomyces > Streptomyces sp. NPDC056503. The sequence continues at coordinate 36,782 of NZ_JBHTST010000018.1, read as the reverse complement.
CGGCGGATGCCCAAGGACTGACGGGGCCGCCGGATAGCATGCGCAGGTACTGACCACCCGAGGGCGAGGAGGCCCGGAGCATGGCCGGAGAGCCGCAGAGCGACTGCCTGTTCTGCAAGATCGTGGCCGGGGAGGTGCCGGCGACGCTCGTCCGCGAGACCGAGACCACGCTGGCCTTCCGCGACATCAACCCGCAGGCGCCCACCCACGTGCTCGTCATCCCGCGCCTCCACTACCCGGACGCCGCCTCGCTCGCTGCCGCCGCGCCGACCGTCGCCGCCGACGTGCTGCGCGAGGCCGGCGAGGTCGCCGAGCAGGAGAAGGTCGACGGCAGCGGCTACCGGATCGTCCTCAACACCGGCGCCGGCGCCGGCCAGACCGTCTTCCACGCGCACGCGCACGTGCTGGGCGGCCGCGGCCTCAACTGGCCTCCCGGATAGGACCGTTCCCGTGTCCGTCCGTGAACTCGTCGTCCTCGGCACCGCCAGCCAGGTCCCGACCCGTCACCGCAACCACAACGGCTACCTGCTGCGCTGGGACGGCCACGGCCTCCTCTTCGACCCCGGAGAGGGCACCCAGCGCCAGATGCTGCGGGCCGGGGTCGCCGCGCACGACCTGAACCGGATCTGTGTCACGCACTTCCACGGCGACCACTCGCTGGGCCTGGCCGGGGTGATCCAGCGGATCAACCTCGACCAGGTCCCGCACCAGGTCACCGCCCACTTCCCGGAGAGCGGCCGGCACTTCTTCGAGCGGCTGCGGTACGCCACCGCCTACCGCGAGTCCGTCGAGCTGACCGAGGCGCCGGTCGCGGAGGACGGCGTCCTGGCCGTCACCGAGGCCTTCGCCCTGGAGGCCCGCCGGCTCTCCCACCCCGTCGAGTCCTTCGGCTACCGGCTCGTCGAGCCCGACGGGCGCCGGCTGCTGCCCGAGCGGCTCGCCGCGCACGGCATCAAGGGCCCGGACGTCGGCCGCATCCAGCGCGAGGGCGCCCTCCGCGGGGTCGGACTGGACGAGGTGAGCGAGGTCCGGCGCGGACAGCGCTTCGCCTTCGTCATGGACACCCGCCTCTGCGACGGGGTGCACGCCCTCGCGGAGGGCGCCGACATGCTCGTCATCGAGTCCACCTTCCTCGACGCGGACGTGCGGCTCGCCGAGGACCACGGCCACCTCACCGCGGGACAGGCCGCCGCGGTCGCCCGGGACGCGGGCGTCCGGCACCTCGTCCTCACCCACTTCTCGCAGCGCTACTCCGATCCGTCGGAGTTCGAACGGCAGGCCAGGGCCGCCGGATTCGCGGGCGAGCTGAGCATCGCCCAGGACCTCATGAGGGTCCCCGTACCGAAACGAACGTGAACATGCACCTCCCCGCACCCCTTCCCAAGGCCGAGCTCCACCTCCACATCGAAGGCACCCTCGAACCCGAGCTGGCCTTCGCCCTCGCCGCCCGCAACGGCGTCACCCTGCCCTACGCGGACACCGAGGAACTGCGCGCCGCCTACCGCTTCGGCGACCTCCAGTCCTTCCTGGACCTCTACTACGCGCTGATGGCGGTCCTGCGCACCCCCGAGGACTTCACCGCGCTCGCCGACGCCTATCTGGAGCGGGCCGCCGCGCAGGGGGTCCGGCACGCCGAGATCTTCTTCGACCCGCAGGCGCACACGGCGCGCGGAGTCCCGTTCCCGACCGTCATCGAGGGGCTGAGCGCCTCCCTCGACCGGGCCGAGGAGCGGTACGGGGTCTCCACCCGGCTCATCATGTGCTTCCTGCGCGACGAGTCCGCCGAGTCGGCGCTCGCCACGCTGGAGGCCGCGAAGCCGTACCTCGACCGGATCACGGGCGTCGGCCTCGACTCGGCCGAGGTCGGGCATCCGCCGGCGAAGTTCCGCGAGGTGTACGAGGAGGCCGCCCGGCTCGGACTGCGGCGGGTCGCGCACGCGGGCGAGGAGGGACCCGCGTCGTACGTCCGCGAGGCGCTCGACGTCCTCGGGGTGGAGCGGATCGACCACGGGCTGCGGTGCATGGAGGACCCGGAGCTGGTCGAGCGCCTGGCCCGCGAGCGGATCCCGCTCACCCTGTGCCCGCTGTCGAACGTCCGCCTCCGGGTGATCGACACCCTCGCCGACCACCCGCTGCGGGCCATGATGGACGCCGGCCTGTTGGTCACCGTCAACTCCGACGACCCCGCCTACTTCGGCGGCTACGCGGGCGACAACTACGACGCCGTCTCCGACGCCCTGGCCCTCACCGGAGAGCAGCTGCGCACCCTGGCCCGGCACTCCTTCGAGGCCTCCTTCCTGGAGGACGACGAACCCCGCCGGGCCCGTTACCTCGCCGAGGTGGAGGCGTACCGCTTCTAGCGGCGGAGTCCTTTCCGCGAACGATCCTCCCGGCGATACCGGGAGGATCGTTCGTTTCGGGGGAGCAGCGAGTGGTGGATGTGAACGGGCCCGGAGGGGCGGGTGGTTCGCCCCGCGAGGGCGAGGGCGGGGAGTCGGCGGCCGCCGTCCCGCAGGCCCCCTGTGCCGCGTCCCCCGAGCAGTTCTGGTGGCTCGCGGTCACCTGACGCGGACGGTGGCCTCAGCCCCGGTCCGACGGCCGGGCCAGGCGGAAGGCCGAGCGGGCGCGGCGGGCGGCCGTCGCCGGGGCCGGGATCGGGGCGATCTCCTGCTCCGGGGCCCCGACCTGGGGGAGGAGGGCGGTGGTCGTGGGCGTCGTGCCCGCGACGACGGCGGCGGGGGCGCCGCCGCGGCGGCGGATGGAGCCGGGGACGAGCGGGCGGCCGGAGGCGTGCCGGGCCACCGCCGTCATGGGGGCGGCCACAAGCAGCAGCAGGCCGGCCAGGACCGCGCCCATGCCCGGGTAGCCGGCCGCCTCCGAGAGGACGCTGCCGGCCAGCGGCCCGCAGGCCGTGCCGAGCGAGGACGCCGAGCCGACCAGGACGGCCCAGCGGCCGCGCGGGTCGAGGGAGGCGGCGAGGCCCAGCAGGTAGGAGAGGACCACCGGGTAGACGGCGTTCCAGAGGATCTCGCCGGTCGCGAAGGAGGCGAGGCCGCCGGCGGCCGAGCTGAGCAGCACGCAGCCGGCGATCAGGACCGTGCCGGCGCCGATCGGCACCGCGCGGCCGAGCCGCGAGCCGAGCGCCCCGGCGGCGGTGACCCCGGTGAGGCCCGCGCCGAGCGCCAGCGCGAAGACCGCGCCGACGGTCACCTCGGAGAGCCCCGCCTGGCCGGTGCCGATCCGTCCGCTCACGCCCCAGAGCGCGTTCTGGGCGAGGGACCAGCAGAGGAGGCAGCCGGCCAGGACCGCGCCCGCCCGGCGGTACGGCAGCGGCCCGCCCGCCGCCGGGGTCTGCGCGCCGGGCGCGCCCCGGTACGCGCGCGTGGCGCCCGGCAGCCGGCCGGTGACCGGCCAGACCAGCAGCGCCGCGCCCGCGAGCGCCAGCAGCGGCAGGGAGTGGCCGCCGCCGAGCCGCGGCAGCGTCAGGTACAGCGCGCCGGCCGTGGCCGAGACCGACAGCAGGCCCAGCGTGGAGGCCCGCTGCGGATCCGGCCGCCCGGCGATCCCGGAGGCCGCCACGGCCGTCGCGGTGCCCGAGCCGAAGCCGCCGAGGACCACCCCGGCGACCACCAGCGGCAGGCTGCCGGTCGCGGCGGCGGAGCCGTAACCGAGGGCCATCGCGAGCAGTCCGAGGCGGGCCGCCCGGCGGGGGCCGATCCGCTCCACGCGCGCGGCGAGCGTGAAACCGGCGGAGGCGGAGCCGAGCAGCAGCACCGAACCGACCAGGCCGGCCTGGGACGGGCCGAGGCCCAGTCCGGCGGCGAGCCGTCCGACGACGGTCGGCAGCAGGTACGGGGCGAGGTAACCGGCCGAGAAGAGGGCGACGAGGGCGACGAGGGCCCCTCGGGCGCGCGGGCGCGACGACATGGGCGTTCCAGGAACTGAACGGGGGGATGAGACGGCGCCCCGGTGATCCACGGGGTCGCGGCACCATGTGTATCAAGCAACCGAATGGGCGGAGAAGGCACTCTCCCCCGATTCGTCCTGTGATACAGGACACAATCGGTTTGGATGGAGGGAACCGGGGTATCGAGCGGCGATCCGTCGCGTCACCCCCGTCTCCCCGACCCCATCGGGCACACTGTCCGGACCGGCACCCCGGGTGCCGATCCCGCCGCACCACGACCGGGGAGTTCGCCGTGAGCACAGCCAGCGGAGACCAGCGCGCAGAGCCGCACGAAGGACCGGCCGGGGTCGACGGACCGGCCGGGGTCGACCCGCTGGAGACGGTCCGCGAGCCCGCCGACCCGGCCTGCGACGTCTTCCTCACCGGCACCGTCTTCCTCGACATCATCTTCACCGGCCTCGACAGCGCCCCCGTCCGCGGCACCGAGTCCTGGGCCCGCGGCATGGGCTCCAGCCCCGGCGGCGTCGCCAACATGGCCACCGCCCTCGCCCGCCTCGGCCTGCGCACCTCCCTCGCCGCCGCCTTCGGCGACGACCACTACGGCGAGTACTGCTGGGACGCCCTCGAACAGGGCGAGGGCATCGACCTCACGCTCTCCCGCACCGTCTCCGGCTGGCACTCCCCGGTCACCGTCTCCATGGCCTACGAGGGCGAGCGGACGATGGTCTCCCACGGGCACGAGGCCCCCCGGTCCGACGGTCCTCCCGTCCGCCCGCCGCGCGCCCGCGCCGCCGTCGCCTCCCTCGTGCCCGGCAGGACCGAGGAGTGGGTGGCCCGCGCCGCCCGCGACGGCGCCCGGGTCTTCGCGGACGTCGGCTGGGACGACACCGGCCGCTGGGACCTGGCGGGCCTGGCCGACCTGGAGCACTGCGAGGCCTTCCTGCCCAACGCCGCCGAGGCGATGCGCTACACCCGCACCGACTGCCCCCGCGCCGCCGCCCGGGCGCTCGCCGACAAGGTCCGCTACGCGGTCGTCACGCTCGGTGCCGAGGGCGCCTACGCCGTCGACGGCGCCACCGGCGAGACCGCCGAGGTCCCCGCCATCCGCGTCGAGGCCCTCGACCCCACCGGCGCCGGCGACGTCTTCGTGGCCGGCTTCGTCACCGGCACCCTCGCCGACTGGCCGCTCGCCGACCGGCTCGCCTTCGCCGGCCTCACCGCCGCCCTCTCCGTCCAGGAGTTCGGCGGCTCCCTCTCCGCCCCCACCTGGGCCGAGATCGCCGCCTGGTGGCAGCACGTCCAGCACGACGACCGCCAGGACCCCGCGCCGCTGCGGGCCCGCTACGCCTTCCTCGAAGGCCTCCTCCCGGCCCCCGCGCGCCCCTGGCCGCCCCGCCGCGCGGTCCCCACCATCGGCTTCCGCGCGGCCGTCCCGTAAACCGCTTCGGGCACACCGGTACCAGGTCGTAGGCTGGGTTCGAGAGGTTGTCGAGCCACGAGAACCCCGCAGCAGGAGGTAGGCGCAGGCCAGAGGGCCGGCCCATGACGCAGACACCCACAGCTCCCAACGGAACGCCGGGCGAGGCCCGGGCCCACTTCGCGGTGCCGGCCAAGCACCCCATGGTGACCGTCCTCGGCTCCGGCGACTCCCTGCTCCGCGTGATCGAGCAGGCGTTCCCCCGGGCGGACATCCACGTCCGGGGCAATCAGGTCAGCGCGGTCGGCGACCCCGCGGAAGTCGCCCTCATCCAGCGCCTGTTCGACGAGATGATGCTGGTGCTCCGCACCGGACAGCCGATGACGGAGGACGCAGTGGAACGCTCCATCGCCATGCTCAAGGCGAGCGAGAACGGCGAGGGCGCCGACGAGACCCCGGCCGAGGTGCTCACCCAGAACATCCTCTCCAGCCGCGGCCGCACGATCCGCCCCAAGACGCTCAACCAGAAGCGGTACGTCGACGCCATCGACAAGCACACCGTCGTCTTCGGCATCGGTCCCGCCGGCACCGGCAAGACCTACCTGGCGATGGCCAAGGCCGTCCAGGCCCTCCAGTCCAAGCAGGTCACCCGGATCATCCTGACCCGGCCGGCGGTCGAGGCCGGCGAGCGGCTCGGCTTCCTGCCCGGCACGCTCTACGAGAAGATCGACCCGTACCTGCGCCCGCTCTACGACGCGCTGCACGACATGCTCGACCCCGACTCCATCCCCAAGCTGATGGCGAGCGGGACGATCGAGGTCGCGCCGCTGGCGTACATGCGGGGCCGCACCCTGAACGACGCGTTCATCATCCTCGACGAGGCGCAGAACACGAGCCCCGAGCAGATGAAGATGTTCCTCACCCGCCTCGGCTTCGACTCGAAGATCGTCATCACCGGTGACGTGACCCAGGTCGACCTGCCGAACGGGACGAAGAGCGGTCTGCGGCAGGTCCGGGACATCCTCGACGGGGTCCCCGACGTCCACTTCTCGACGCTCACGTCCCAGGATGTCGTCCGGCACAAGCTCGTCGGCCGTATCGTCGACGCGTACGAGAAGTACGACAGCGCCAACGAGCAGCGCACCGGCCGCAACGGGAAGTAGAAGCACCGCACATGTCGATCGACGTCAACAACGAGTCCGGCACCGAGGTCGACGAGCAGGCGATCCTCGACGTCGCCCGCTACGCCCTCGGGCGCATGCGCATCCACCCGCTCTCCGAGCTCTCGGTGATCGTGGTGGACGCGGAGGCGATGGAGCAGCTCCACATCCAGTGGATGGACCTCCCCGGGCCCACGGACGTCATGTCCTTCCCGATGGACGAGCTGCGCCCGCCGGCCAAGGACGACGAGGAGCCCCCGCAGGGGCTCCTCGGCGACATCGTGCTCTGCCCCGAGGTCGCCACGAAGCAGGGCGAGGACGCCCCGACGAAGCACTCCATGGACGAGGAGCTCCAGCTCCTCACCGTCCACGGCGTCCTCCACCTGCTCGGCTACGACCACGAGGAGCCGGACGAGAAGGCCGAGATGTTCGGCCTCCAGGCGGCGATCGTCGACGGCTGGCGCGCCGAGCGGGGCCTCACCGGGCCGTCGCCGGCCCCGACCGTCAACTGACCCCGCGCGCCCGATGAGCATCCAGCTGATCCTCGGCGCGGTCGCCCTGGTCGTCGTCGCCTGGCTCGCCGCCTGCGCCGAGGCCGGGCTCGCCCGCGTCTCCAGCTTCCGCGCCGCCGAGGCCGTCCGTTCCGGGCGGCGCGGCGCCGAGAAGCTCGCCCAGGTCGCCTCCGACCCCACCCGCTACCTCAACGTGGCGCTGCTCGTCCGAGTCGCCTGCGAGATGGCGGCCGGCGTCCTCGTCACCTACGCCTGCCTGGAGTACTTCCCGGAGACCTGGGAGGCGCTCCTCGTCGCCATCGTGGTGATGGTCCTGGTCAGTTACGTGGCCGTCGGCGTCTCGCCGCGCACCATCGGCCGCCAGCACCCGCTGAACACCGCGACCGCCGCCGCGTACGTCCTCCTCCCGCTGGCCCGGATCATGGGCCCGATCCCGCAGCTGCTGATCCTCATCGGCAACGCGCTCACCCCGGGCAAGGGCTTCCGCAAGGGCCCCTTCGCCTCCGAGGCCGAGCTGCGGGCGATGGTCGACCTCGCCGAGCAGGAGTCCCTCATCGAGGACGACGAGCGCCGGATGGTGCACTCGGTCTTCGAGCTGGGCGACACCCTCGTCCGGGAGGTCATGGTGCCGCGCACCGACCTCATCTGCATCGAGCGGTACAAGACCGTCCGGCAGGCCCTCACCCTCGCGCTGCGCTCCGGTTTCTCCCGGATCCCGGTCACGGGGGAGAACGAGGACGACATCGTCGGGATCGTGTACCTGAAGGACCTGGTCCGCAAGACGCACATCAACCGCGACGCCGAGGCCGACCTGGTCTCCACCGCGATGCGCGCGGCGGCCTTCGTCCCCGACACCAAGAACGCCGGCGACCTGCTGCGGGAGATGCAGCAGGAGCGCAACCACGTCGCCGTCGTCATCGACGAGTACGGCGGCACGGCCGGCATCGTCACGATCGAGGACATCCTGGAGGAGATCGTCGGCGAGATCACCGACGAGTACGACCGGGAGCTGCCGCCCGTCCAGGAGCTCGGCGACGAGTGCCACCGGGTCACCGCCCGCCTCGACATCGGCGACCTCGGCGAGCTGTACGGCTTCGGCCCCGACGAGTTCGACGACGAGGACGTGGAGACGGTGGGCGGTCTGCTCGCCAAGGCCCTCGGCCGCGTCCCGATCTCCGGCGCCTCCGCCGTCGTCACCCTGCCCGACGGGCGGGAGCTGCGGCTGACCGCCGAGGCCCCGGCCGGCCGCCGGAACAAGATCGTCACCGTGCTCGTCGAGCCGGTGGTCCCGGCCGGCGCGGAGGGGGCGGACCAGGAGTGACCCCGGACCGGCTGCGCGCCTTCTGCCTGGAGTTCGCCGACGCGACCGAGGAGTTCCCCTTCGGGCCCGACACCTCGGTCTTCAAGGTGGCGGGGAAGCTCTTCGCCCTCTCCCGGCTCGACGGCGAGCCGCTGCGGGTCAACCTGAAGTGCGATCCGGAGGACGCCGTACGGCTCCGCGAGGAGTACCCGGCGATCACCCCCGGCTACCACATGAACAAGCGCCACTGGAACACGGTCGAGGTGGCCGGGCTCCCGGACCGGATGGTCCGGGAGCTCGTCGAGGACTCGTACGACCTGGTCGTCGCCGGCCTGCCGAAGGCGGTACGGCTCCGGCTCGACCGGCCGTAGCTCACCGGGAGCGCCGCAGGCCCAGGGCGATCAGGACCGCCGCGACCAGCACGATGGCCGCGTCCAGCGCGATGACCGTGCGCACCCCGTCGTAGAGGCTGTCGCCCGTGGTGGCGAGGATGCCGAGCAGTGGGATGCCGACGGTCAGGCCGACCTGCTGGGTGGTGGTGACCAGGCCGGTCGCCAGCCCCTGCTCCTCGTCCGGGACGCCCGAGGTGACGGTGACGCCGTACGAGATGATCGCGACCAGGTGGAACATCGAGGCGACCGAGACGGCGACGCCCGCGAAGACCGCGCCCGAGCCGGAGCCGATCCCCAGCAGGGCCGCCACGAGGACGCCCTGCCCGGCGAGCCCGGCGACCAGCGTGCGGCGGGCGCCGAAGCGGCCGATCAGCCGGGGCGCGACGGTGCCGGCGAAGACCGACACGACACCCTGGACACCGAAGACCAGACCGGTGGCGAAGCTGGACAGGCCCAGGGTCTCCTGGAGGTACAGGGTCAGCACGAAGATGATGGTCGACATCATCGAGAAGGTGACGAGACCGCCCAGGTTGCCGAAGGCGACCGTGCGCCGGCGCAGCATCGGCAGCGACACCAGCGGGGCGGGGCTGCGGGACTCCACGACCACGAAGGCGACGAGCAGCGCGATGCCGGCGACCAGGGTGACCAGGACGTCCGCGCCGCCGAAGCCGCGCTCGGCCGCCGTCGACAGGGCGTAGATCAGGGACAGCAGGCCGCCGGTGACGGTCACCGCGCCGGGCACGTCGAGCCGGGGCCGCTCCGGGGTGCGGGACTCGGAGAGCAGCCGGGGGGCGAAGGGCAGCACCAGCGCGCTGAAGAGGGCGAGCAGGCCCATGGTGGAGCGCCAGCCCAGGGTGTCGGTCATGACGCCGCCGAGGACCATGCCGATGGTGAAGCCGAGCGAGAGCAGGGTGCCGGAGATGCCGAGCGCCCGGTCGCGCAGCGGGCCCTCGGGGAAGGTGGTGGTCAGCAGGGACATGCCGGTCGGGACGATCGCGGCGGCGCCGACGCCCTGGAGGGCGCGGCCGGCGAGGAAGGAGGCCGGGCTCCAGGCGAAGGTGGCGAGCAGGGAGGCCGCGCCGAAGACCGCGAGGCCGGTGAGGAACAGCTTCCTGCGGCCGTAGAGGTCGCCGATCCGGCCGAAGAGGAGCAGGAAGCCGCCGGACGGCAGGGCGAAGGCGGTGACGGCCCACTGGAGGGCCGAGGGGCTGAGCCCGAGGTCGGCGCCGAGCGCGGGCAGCGCGACGTTCAGGACGGAGAAGTCCAGCGACACCATGAACTGGGCGGCGCACAGGACGATCAGGACGAGCCGGGCGCGGCCGGTGAGCGCGGGTGCCGGCGGCGCGGGGGCGGCGGGGGCGGACGGGGGAGAGGACACGGTTGCCATGGCCACGACTCTCGTGGTCCGGGAACAACGCTGGGGAGCGGGAACTTATCCTGTTGGTCGCACCACCAGGCGTCCGGGGGAGGAAGCACACGTGGTCACAGCGCTGGAGAGCGCCGACGGCAAGGCGCACCGACTGGCCGAGCTGCGGGAGTTCCTGATGAGCCGGCGGGCCCGGGTGAGTCCCGCGGAGGCCGGTCTGCCGGACGGCGGCGCGCGGCGCCGCACGCCCGGACTGCGCCGTGAGGAGGTCGCCGTCCTCGCCGGGGTCGGGGTGTCCTGGTACCAGTGGCTGGAGCAGGGCCGCGACATCACCGTCTCGCCGCAGGTCCTCGACGCGGTGGCGCGGGTGCTGCGGCTCAGTCCGGCGGAGCGTCGCCATCTGTACGTCCTGGCGGGGCTGAACCCGCCGGCGCCGGAGGTCGATCCGGGGGCGCGGGACATGTGCCACGGACTGCGGCGGCTCATCGAGGCGTGGATGCCCTTCCCGGCGCACATCATGGACGCCTACTGGAACACGGTCATGTACAACGACTCGGCGTCCATCGTGCTGGGGATGCGGCCGGAGATCGTCCAGAACTGCCTGATCTCCTTCTTCACGGACGAGATCTACCGGGCCCGGTCGAGCGACTGGACGGAGCTCGCGCCGAAGGTGGTGGCGCAGTTCCGGGCCGCGTGCTCGGAGAGCCCGGAGGACGAGGGGTTCCGGGCGGTGGTCGAAGAGGCCAGGGCGGCGAGTGCCGAGTTCGCGGAACTGTGGGAGCAGCGGGACGTGATGCCGGGCGGTCAGACCCGCAAGGTCCTGGAGCACCCGCTGGCCGGCCCGCTCCACGTGGAGGCCACCCAGCTGCGGGTGCCGGCCCGTCCCGACCTGGTGATCGTGCTGCACACCCCGCTGCCGGAGGCGCGGACGGCCGAGAAGCTGGAGTGGCTGGTGTCGCCGGAGGGGCGGCGGGGGGCGATGTACCCGCTGGCGGGCTGACCGGGCGCCCCGACCTATGCTCGGTCCATGACACTCAGCAGTGAGCACGGCGACCTCGGCGCCGAGGACCTGAAGATCATCACGCTGGCGCGCAGCGCCCGCGCCCGCAACGGCGTGCCCGAGGGCGCGGCCGTACGGGACGAGACCGGCCGTACGTACGTGGCGGGCACGGTGGAGCTGGATTCGCTGAAGCTGAGCGCGCTGCGGACCGCCGTGGCGATGGCGGTGGCCAGCGGCGCGCAGTCGCTGGAGGCGGCGGCCGTGGTGTCGGCCGCGGAGGCCGCGTCCGACGAGGACCGGGCGGCCGTGCGGGACCTGGGTGGGCCGGGGACGCCGGTGCTGCTCGCGGGGCCCGACGGACAGCTGCGTTCGGCCGTCACGGCGGGCTGAGAACGGCGCCCTCCGGCACGCGGGGTCCGGCCACGGCCGGACCCTTGCGCGTTTGTGAAGGATCTCCGCGCATTCTCTTGCCTTCCCATGCCGTCTGCGCGTCAATAGGCGGCGGACGGTCCGACGGACCGTCAGATATGCGCCAGTCCACGCAGTGCCCGCACCCCTGCGTTCGTCATCGGAAGGGGTACGAACTCGCCATGAGAAGAAGCACCTTAGGGGCGGCCGGAGCACTCGCGGCCGGACTCGCCGCCGCGTCCCTCGCCTTCGCGCCCACGGCCTCCGCCGCCGTCTCGCCGGGCACGGTCACCGCGACCTACGACTGCGGCAGCTGGGGCGGCGGCACCGCCACCCTCACCATGACCCACTCCGGCTCCACCGGCCAGGTCTCGATCACCGCTCCGGTGTCCACGCCGATCGCGGTCGGCGCGGACACGATCAGCTCCACGCTGATCCTGGACAACACCACCGGGCCCGACCGGACCTTCACCGGCAAGAAGAACCCGGCGATCCCGGCCGGGGGCTCGGCGAAGCTGGGCCCGCTGACCGCCACCAACGTGGTCGCCGGCGACAAGCTCAACTCGTACTTCGCCGGTGTCGCCCTCAAGCTGGTGATCTTCGGCGTCACGGTGAACTGCGACGCGGTCACGTCGCAGTCCCCGGGACCGTTCGTCATCAGCTGATCCACCGCACCGCCCGCGACCGGTGCCACCTGGGGTGGCACCGGTCCTCGGCATGCGCTCCGACATTCCGGAGAAGTCCCCACATCAGCCGATCTTGACAGGATCTGATGGGTCATCAGTCGATGGCGTCCGTCGTTATTGACTTCTCTCGCCCCCCGGCCGTCAATGGCGCCCTCTCGACCCTCAGGAGGGGGCACACACATGGCATTCACCCGAACCCGGGCGGCGGCCCGAAGACGGCGCTGGACCGCCGTACTCGGCGCCACCGCCCTCGCGTTCGCGGCCGGCGGCGCGCTCGCCGCCCCGGCCCACGCGACCGGCGCCGGGCAGTCGGTGGAATTCCCCACCCGCTGCGTCCCGCCGCCCATCGCGGGCATCCCGCCCATCGAGGGCACCACCACCGCCGTGATCTCGGTCGACAACGCCAACCCCAAGGTCGGCGACACCGTCAGCGTGACCTACTCGATCACCAAGCCCGCCGCGTCCAATCCGGTCGACCTCGCGCTCCCGGCCGACATCCTCACCCCCAGCGGCAAGGTCGTCCTCGGCGGCGCGCAGAGCGGCGCCGTCAGCGTCGTCGGCCCCAAGAAGAACCCGCCGGTCCCCGGCAAGGGCGCCTTCCCGGGCTTCTCCATGACCGGCACCTTCAAGGTCACCGCGGCGGGCTCGATCACCCTCTCGCCCGGCGACTACAACATCCACACCAGCTACCTCATGGAGCTGGACACCCCCTGCACGGTGCTCAACCCGCCCGCGCCCGTCTCCCAGACGGTCCAGGCCGGCGACCAGACCGTGCCCAACGAGCGGACCCTCGAACTCGGAGCGGCCTCCGGCGCTCCCGGCGTCCGGGTCACCGTCACCGGCGCCGAGTTCACCCCGCTCACCGAGGTGACCGTGGCCGCCAGGGCCGGAGCCGCCGAGACCGCCGACCGGATGACCGTCACCACCGACAGCGAGGGCGGCTTCGTCGCCCGGCTCAAGGTGAACGACCCGGCCACCACCGGGATCGTCGCGTACGAGGGCGGGAGCTGGAACGCGGAGAAGGGCGCCGGCCCCCTCCCGTACCAGGTCGTCGACGACACCCCGACCCCGCCGAACAGCCAGAAGATCACGGCCACCGTCCAGGCGGGCGAACTGTCCATGACCCAGGCCGGCGACGCCGTCTCGCTCTCCGCGGTCGACTTCGGCCAGGGCGGCTCGGCCACCGGAGCCCTCCAGACGGTGACGGTCAAGGACTTCCGCGGCGGCCCCGCGGGCTGGTCCGTGACCGGCAAGGTCACCGACTTCACCGGCCCGGGCGGCGCCATCGGCGCCGACAAGCTCAGCTGGACCCCGGCCTGCGTCGCCAAGGAGGGCAGCCCCAGCGCCTGCACGGCCGGCTCCGCCGGACCCGTCGGCGCCGGCGCCACCCTCGCCTCCACGGCGAACGGCACGGTCACCGGCGGCGAGTTCACCGTCGACGCCCAGCTCGCGCTGGACGTCCCGGCGTTCACCGCGCCCGGCGGCTACGCGGGCGTGCTCACGCTGACCCTGTCCTGACAGCGGCCGACGGGCCGGCCGGGCGCACCCCCGGCCGGCCCCTCGGCGGCCCCACACCCGCCCCTCCCCACCGCACCCCCGGGGGTCCGCACCGTGCGACGCAAGCTGTACGTCCTCCTCCTGAGCGCCGCCGTGCTGCTCCTCGGGGCCCCGGCCGCCCAGGCCGCCGAGAACGGCGAATGGGCCGTCTACCCGGCCGCCGCCCGGCTCGGCGACCGTCCCTACTACTTCCTCACCGCCGACCCCGGCGCCACCCTCCGCGACGAGGTCACCGTCGCCAACAAGACCGCCGCCCCGCTCACCTTCCGGCTCTACGGCGCCGACGCCTACAACACCGAGCGCGACGGCGGCTTCGCCGTCCGCACCCTGAAGGAGGAGCAGAGCGGCGCCGGCGCCTGGATCAAGCCCGAGCGGACCACGGTCACCGTCCCGCCGCGCTCCGCCGTCACCGTCCCCTTCACCCTCACCGTCCCCGCCGACGCCGACCCCGGCGACCACCCCGGCGCCCTCGTCGCCCTCGACGAGCGGATCACCCCCGCGGGCGGCGGCAGCGTCGCCATGGGCGTCCAGCGGGCCGTCGCCGCCCGCCTCTACCTCAAGGTCAGCGGCCCCGCCGTGCCCGCCCTCGCCGTCGAGGACGTCACCCTGGAGCAGGACCGGCCGCTCGTCCCCGGCACCCGGGACGGCACCACCCTCGTCACGTACACCCTCCACAACCGCGGCAACGTCACCCTCGCCCCCAAGGTCGTCCTCAGCGCCGAGGGGCTCTTCGGACGGACCCTGCTCGAACGCGACCTCGACCGGGTGCCGTCCGAGCTGCTGCCCCGGCAGCGGATCCGGCTGACCGAGCGGTGGACCGGCTCGCCCCAGCTCGACTGGGGCGAGGTGACGCTCACCGCCACCGCGAAGGACGTCCGCGAGAGCGCCCGCGTCTCCTTCCTCGCCGTGCCCTGGCCGGTCGCCGCGGCGCTGCTCCTGGGCGCCGCCGGGGGGCTCGCCGGGTGGCGGATCCGACGCCGCCGGGCCCGGTCGGGACACTGAGTGCGTGGCGGGGCCGCTCATCGGGGACAATGGCCCCCATGAGCGTGCGCAGTGATGAGACCGATGAGAACACCGCCCCCCACCGGGCGGGCTTCGCCTGCTTCGTCGGGCGCCCCAACGCGGGCAAGTCCACCCTCACGAACGCTCTGGTCGGTCAGAAGGTGGCGATCACCTCCAACCGCCCCCAGACCACCCGGCACACCGTGCGGGGCATCGTGCACCGCCCGGACGCCCAGCTGATCCTGGTCGACACCCCCGGCCTCCACAAGCCGCGCACCCTCCTCGGCGAGCGGCTCAACGACGTCGTCCGCACCACCTGGGCCGAGGTCGACGTCATCGGCTTCTGCCTGCCCGCCGACCAGAAGCTCGGCCCCGGCGACCGCTTCATCGCCAAGGAGCTCGCCGAGATCAAGAAGACCCCCAAGGTCGCCATCGTCACCAAGACCGACCTGGTGGACTCCAAGACCCTCGCCGAGCAGCTGATCGCCATCGACCAGCTCGGCCGGGAGCTCGGCATCGAGTGGGCCGAGATCGTGCCCGTCTCCGCCGTCGGCGACAAGCAGGTCCGGCTCGTCGCCGACCTGCTCATCCCGCTCCTCCCGAAGTCCCCGCCGCTCTACCCGGAGGGCGACCTCACGGACGAGCCGGAGCAGGTCATGGTCGCCGAGCTGATCCGCGAGGCCGCGCTCGAAGGCGTACGCGACGAGCTGCCGCACTCCATCGCGGTCGTCGTCGAGGAGATGATCCCCCGCGAGGGCCGCCCCGCCGACCGGCCGCTGCTCGACATCCACGCCAACGTGTACATCGAGCGCCCCAGCCAGAAGGGCATCATCATCGGCCCCAAGGGCAGCCGCCTGAAGGAGGTCGGGATGAAGTCCCGCAAGCACATCGAGGCGCTCCTCGGGACCCCGGTCTTCCTCGACCTGCACGTCAAGGTCGCCAAGGACTGGCAGCGCGACCCCAAGCAGCTCCGCCGCCTGGGCTTCTAGCGGTGCTCGACGCGGGGACGGAGCGCTTCGTCGACCACGCCGTGGCGCTTCCCCCCGCCGCCCTCGCGACGGCCTTCGACCGGATGGTCGACGGCCGCGCCACGGGCGGCCGGGAGGCCTCCCGCGCGGCGAGGCCGTCGGCGGCGCAGGACGCGGTGCTCACCCACCGGGTCCGCGGCGGACTGCTGCCCCGCGCCGACGAGCTGGACGGCCACCTCACGGGGCTCCACTCCGATGCCAAGTCCGCGATCTGCATCGCCGCCCGCGCGGTCCTCAAGCGCGGCCGGCTCACCCCGGAGCAGTACGCCCTCCTCGTCACCCCCTTCACCGGGCTGGGCGTTCCGACGCCTCCGCACCCGACCGTGGACCTGTCCTGAGGCGGCGTGCCAGCATGACGCCGTGACGGAGATCAGCAAGGGGGAGGACCTGCCGGTCCCCGGGCAGGCAGGGCAGGCCGGACCGGTTCCGCTGGAGATCCCGCACGGGGCCGTCGGAAAGTCGGCGGGCGCGGGCGCGGGCGCAGGTACGGATACGAGTACGGGCTCGGGCTCGGGATCCAGGTCGGAATCCGGCTCCGGCTCCGGCTCCGGCGCGGAGGCGGGTGCCGGGTGGGACGCGGGCTCCGGCGCGTCCGGCGCGCCGTCCGGCGCCCAGGAGGCGGACCGCTCGCGGCCCCCGCACCGGATCGACCTCGCGGACGGCGGGCGCTGGGCGGACCTGATCGCCCCCTCGCCCGCTCCGTCCCCCGGGGCGGCCGCGGTCGCCGGGATCCTCGGCGGGGAGTTCGAGGACATCGTGTACACCGGCAGGGGCGACGCCGCGTTCACCATGGAGGAGACGCCGCCGCCCGGCTACGTCCTGGTCGAGTTCGCCCGGACGGGAACGGGAACCGTCGACCTGGAGTCCATCGACTGGAACGGCAGGCAGTCCCTCTCCCTCGGGAGCGTGGACCGGCCGGGGCGGTTCGAGCAGCGGGTGATGTGGTGCGACCTCCTGTACCCGCTGCGCTTCCGGGTCCGGTGCGGTGACGCGCACCGGGGCGAGTGGGTGATCGTGATCCGTCCCGTGAGCGGGGTGCGCGAGCTCGGCGAGGGCGCCACCGGGCGGGGCTCCGAGGTACTGCTCCACACGGGGCCCGCCGGTGAACTGGTCGCCCGGGTGAGCGGGGCGAAGCGCCACGTGTCCCTGAGGGTCAGGGGGCACGAGCCGCATCGCCCCGGCGCCCCCGACCGGCGCTCGCCCCTGCTGGCGAGCGGCTACGGCCCGAGCGCGCGGGACACCGGGAAGCTGCCCGGGGGCCCGCTGCTCGTGGAGGTCGAGGGCACCGACGGCGACTGGTCGCTCGACGTCCGGCCCGCCCGCCCCGCCGAGGAGCGGAAGACCGGCTTCTGGAGCCGCCTCTTCGGGCGGTAGCTCAGGCGCCCTCCTTGAGGACCCTCGTCACGAGGGTCCGCTGGGCGTCCGTGAGGTGCGGGTCGGCGCACCGCACGGTCCGGCCGTCGACCGTGATCTCGTAGGAGAAGCCGTCCGGGACGACTCGGGTGGCCTCCGGGCCCGTGAGGACGGCGGAGGCCAGGGACTCCCACTCCGGGCCCGCGACCTCCACCTCCGCCGTCCGCTCGATGCCCGCGAAACCACCGGTGCGCCGCACTCGAATCCGCATGGGCCCTGTCTACCAGCCCGGCTCAGTCGGTGGGTACGCCCACGGTCGCCCACGCCTTCGTCACGGCCTGGATCTCCGCCGCGTCGCCGTACCGCGCCTTCGCCGCCGCCACCGTGGCCGCCGCGAACTCGGTGAAGCGGGTCTCGGGGGCGAGGGTGCCGCCGGTCATCACGTCGTACCAGATCCGGCCGGCCCGGTCCCAGGCGTGGCCCCCGAGTTCGGTCGCCACCAGGTAGAACGCGTGGTTGGGGATGCCGGAGTTGATGTGCACCCCGCCGTTGTCCCGGCTGGTGCGCACGTAGTCGTCCATGTGGCCGGGCTGCGGGTCCTTGCCGAGGACGTCGTCGTCGTACGCGGTCCCCGGCGCCTTCATGGAGCGCAGCGCCGTCCCCTGCACGTCCGGGTGGAAGAGGCCCTCGCCGATCAGCCAGTCGGCCTGGTCGGCGGTCTGGCCGAGCGCGTGCTGCTTCACCAGCGAGCCGAAGACGTCGGAGACGGACTCGTTGAGCGCGCCGGACTGGCTGAAGTACTCCAGGTTCGCCGTGTACTGGGTGAAGCCGTGGGCCAGCTCGTGGCCGATGACGTCCACGGGGAGGGTGAAGTCGAGGAAGATCTCGTCGTCGCCGTCGCCGAACACCATCTGCTCGCCGTTCCAGAAGGCGTTGCCGTACTTCTCGTCGTAGTGGACGGTCGCGAGCAGCGGCAGCCCGGCCCCGTCCATCGAGTCGCGTCCGAAGGCGTCCCGGAAGAGCGCGAAGGTGGCGCCGAGGCCCGCGTAGGCCCGGTTGACGGTGGCGTCGGCGGTCGCCTCCTCGCCCTCGTCGCGGACCTTCACACCGGGCAGCCCGGTGCGGCGCTGGGCGTCGTACACGGTCCGGCGCGGGGCCGCCGGCTCCGGCGGCGTCCCGGTGGGGGCGACGGCCGCCCGGGGCAGGACCCGGGCGGTACGGGCCGAGGCGTCGGCGATCAGGGTGCGGCGGGCGGCCTCGGCGACGGCGGGGTTGGCCGAGGAGGCGAGGTGCTCCAGGAGGTGGGGCGGCACGATCGTGCAGAAGGGGGAGGTCATACCGGCAATGTGGCACTGTGCGACGCCACTGTCACGAGAAGTGACAGGGATTGGCGAAATAGAGTGATGGGTCACCTTTTGGACTTGACGACACGGCCGTCCCGCATACTGGAACAGGACGTCCGCCTTCCCCGGTCCTGGGCTATGGTGACGCACATCATGCGTTTCGGGCTGCTTCTCCTTAGCTGCCGCGGCGAGGGCCTGTAGTCGTAGGCCGACCCCCTCCCCGCGGGTTTCGGTGTTGCGTTCGACAGTCGGCCGTCCCCCCTGAGGACCCGAGGAGCCCTACGCAATGTCCCAGTCCCCGTTCGTCAGCCGGCCCACGCCCGTCACCAACGCGACGCACACGCAGAAGCCGTCCGGGATGCCGATCCACAAGTACGGCCGCTACGAGGCCGTGGAGATCCCCGACCGCACCTGGCCCGAGCAGCGCATCACCAGGGCCCCGCGCTGGCTGTCGACCGACCTGCGCGACGGCAACCAGGCCCTGATCGACCCGATGTCCCCGGCCCGCAAGCGCGAGATGTTCGACCTGCTGGTACGCCTGGGCTACAAGGAGATCGAGGTCGGCTTCCCGTCCTCCGGCGAGACCGACTTCGCCTTCGTCCGCTCCATCATCGAAGAGGGCGCGATCCCGGACGACGTCACCATCTCCGTCCTGACCCAGGCCCGCGAGGACCTGATCGAGCGGACCGTGGAGTCCCTGGTCGGCGCCAGGCGCGCCACCGTCCACCTGTACAACGCCACCGCGCCGACCTTCCGCCGGGTCGTCTTCCGCGGCTCCAAGGACGACATCAAGCAGATCGCCGTCGACGGCACCCGCCTGGTGATGGAGTACGCCGAGAAGCTGCTGGGCCCGGAGACCGCCTTCGGCTACCAGTACAGCCCGGAGATCTTCACCGACACCGAGCTGGACTTCGCCCTGGAGGTCTGCGAGGCCGTCTGCGACGTCTGGCAGCCCGGCCCCGGCCGCGAGATCATCCTCAACCTGCCCGCCACCGTGGAGCGTTCGACCCCCTCCACGCACGCGGACCGCTTCGAGTGGATGTCCCGCAACCTGACCCGCCGCGAGCACGTCTGCCTGTCGGTCCACCCGCACAACGACCGCGGCACCGCCGTCGCCGCCGCCGAGCTGGCCATCATGGCCGGCGCCGACCGCATCGAGGGCTGCCTGTTCGGCCAGGGCGAGCGGACCGGCAACGTCGACCTGGTCACCCTGGGCATGAACCTGTTCAGCCAGGGCGTCGACCCGCAGATCGACTTCTCGCAGATCGACGAGATCCGCCGCACCAGCGAGTACTGCAACCAGATGGAGGTCCACCCGCGCCACCCCTACGCGGGCGACCTGGTCTACACCGCCTTCTCCGGCTCCCACCAGGACGCCATCAAGAAGGGCTTCGACGCCATGGAGGCCGACGCGGCCGCCCAGGGCAAGACCGTCGACGACATCGAGTGGGCCGTCCCCTACCTGCCCATCGACCCCAAGGACGTCGGCCGCTCCTACGAGGCCGTCATCCGGGTCAACTCGCAGTCCGGCAAGGGCGGCATCGCCTACGTCCTGAAGAACGACCACAAGCTGGACCTGCCCCGCCGGATGCAGATCGAGTTCTCCCGCCTCATCCAGGCCAAGACCGACGCCGAGGGCGGCGAGGTCACCCCGGCGCAGATCTGGTCCGTCTTCCAGGACGAGTACCTGCCCAACCCGGACAACGCCTGGGGCCGCATCCAGCTGCGTTCCGGCCAGTCCACCTCCGACACGGACGGCACCGACACCCTGCGCGTCGAGGCGGTCGTCGACGGCGTCGACACCGTCCTGACCGGCTCCGGCAACGGCCCGATCTCGGCCTTCTTCGACGCCCTGCAGTCGGTCGGCGTGGACGCCCGCCTGCTGGACTACCAGGAGCACACGATGAGCGAGGGCGCCTCCGCGCAGGCCGCCTCGTACATCGAGTGCGCCATCGACGGGCGCGTCCTGTGGGGCATCGGCATCGACGCCAACACCACCCGCGCCTCCCTGAAGGCGGTCATCTCGGCGGTCAACCGCTCCGCGCGCTGACCCCGCGCTCCGTACGGCGCCCCGCCCCCTCCACGAGGGGGCGGGGCGCCTTCGCGTGTGAGGTGCGTCACTGTTTCAGTCTCGCTTAAGGAAGATCATGGCGACATGCCGGAATCGGCGCGCTATGAGGTGAGTTGACGGCACATCAAGGTCTGACGGATGGTACAGACCACTTCCCCCGGGACCCCCACGTCCTCCCTCCCCGCACTCCCTGACCTGGAGTTCCGCATGCGCACGTCCGCTGCCGTCGCCACCGTCCTCACGGTGACCGGAGCCGCCCTCGCCTGGGCCCCCGCCGCCTCCGCCGCCTCCACGGAGTGCGCGCCGAACCCGCTCGGCACGGCCGGGCTGTACGCGGAGTTCGTGGAGCGCGACTCGGTACGGCACTCGGACTCCGAGGGCGCGGTGGCGGTCGGCGGCGACGCGAAGTTCGGCGACCCGAAGCAGCCGTCCGGCTTCTCCGTCGGCCACCAGCTCGGCTCCGCCGACCTCGACAGGCTGCCCGGCGGCCACAGCCTCGTGGTCGGCGGCACCCTCTCCGCCAACCAGGTCGTCATCACCAAGGGCACCGGCATAGCCGGCAAGGTCGTGAACGCCTCCGGCGGCAAGAACTTCGGCGTCGACGGCACGATCACCGAGGGCGCCTCCCCGGTCGACTTCGGCAAGGAGTTCGCCGAGCTGCGGACCCGCTCCACCGGCTGGGCGGGCGAGAAGCCCAACGGCACCGTCTCCGCCGCCGGCGACGGCCTCTTCCTCACCGGCACCGACGGCACGCTGAACGTCTTCGCCGTGGACGCCGCCGACCTCCAGAAGGCCCGCGCGATCACCCTGGACGTGCCGGTCGGCGCCTCCACCCTGGTGAACGTGCTCGGCGCCACCTACGACATGAGCGCGAACGCCACCTACGGCGTCTACTACAAGAACCTCGCCGGCGGCGCGCCCGTCGTCGACGACTACAACGTGCCGGACCCGGCGTACCGCACCATCCGTTCCCGGCTGCTGTGGAACTTCCCGCAGGCCACCACGGTGAAGAAGAACTACACCTCGTGGCCCGGCACGATCCTCGCGCCCCTCGCCACCGTCCACATGGGCGGCCCCGGCGTCGGCCCCGGCCACGTCAACGGCGCCGTGATCGCGAAGAACCTCGTCACCGTCCCCGGCGCCGAGACCCACCAGATGACCTTCGCCGGCTGCCTCCCCGGCGAGACCACCCCCGGCCCGGTCGTCACGCCGGAGACCCCCGAGCCGACCGACACCCCCGTCCCCACCCCGCCGGCCACCACCGAGCCCCCGGCCCCCACCACCTCCGCGCCCGGCGCCCCGGAGACCACCGCCCCCGCGCCCTCCGGGACGCCCTCCGACGCGCCCTCCGGGACGCCTTCCGGAACCCCCGCGGGGACCACCGCCCCCGCCGGGAGCCCGGAGGGGACCACCGCCGCGCCCGCGCCCTCCGCGACCACCCCGGAGGGTGATCTCGCCACGACGGGTTCGGCCATCGGGCCCGGTGTCATCGGGGCGGCCGTCGGGGCCCTGCTGCTCGGCGGAGGCTTCCTGGCCTTCGCGAAGCGGCGCCGCCGGGCCTGAAACCCCGGTGTCGTGTCTCGGCCATCTCCGGTGCGAAGTACGGACGAGGTGCTGACGTCACATCATGGATGTGGCTAACATCACGCCAACGCACCGGCAGTGCAGCCGGGCCGTTGAGGAGGTGCGCGTGCGTTCTGCCAGGAAAACACGTGGTGGGAAGCTGACCGTCTGCGGAATCCGCACCTCCTGGAACACCATCGGCGACGGCGAGTTCTTCTGCGAGGCGTGCGGCGGTGACCGCAGCTACCGGCGGCGCACCGGCCGCCGCCGGTTCGCCGTCCTCGGCGTCCCGCTGCTGCCCAGGGGCTGTACCGGCCCGGTGGTGGAGTGCGCCGCCTGCCACACCCACTTCGGTACCGAGGTGCTGGAGCGGCCCACCACCGGCCGGTTCTCCGCGATGCTGCGGGACGCCGTCCACACCGTCGCCCTCGCCGTCCTCGCGGCCGGCGGCACCGGCTCCCGCGAGGTCCTCGACCGGGCCGTGCACGCGGTGAGGTCCGCGGGGTACGCCGACTGCACGGCCGTCCAGCTCGTCGACCTGGTCGAGGCGCTGGAGGCCGACACCGGGCGGTTCATGCCCGAGATCAACCCCGAGGGCGCCCTCCTCGCCATCGAGATCCACGAGGCCGTCGCGCCGCTCACCCCGCACCTGGAGCCGGCCGGCCGGGAGACGCTGCTGCTCCAGGCGGCCGGGATCGCGCTGGCCGACGGCGGGTACAGCCCGGCCGAGCAGGAGGTCCTGGGCACCGTCGGAACGGCGCTGGGCCTCCCGCCGGAGGACGTCCTGCGACTGCTGGCCACCGCGCGCACCGTGTCGTGACCCGGGGCCTCAGGGCGCGATGTTCTGGTTGAGCCGGAAGACGTTGTCCGGGTCGTAGCGGCGCTTCACCTCGCGCAGCCGGGCGTAGTTCTGCCGGTAGTTCACCCGGATCCGGTCCTGGTCGTCGGTGTCCATGAAGTTCACGTACCCGCCCGCCTCCGTGTGCGGGCGCAGCGCCCGGTCGTAGGCGCGGGTCCACGCGACGTTGGCCGCCGTGCCGGACGGGTCGGTCCAGGTGGCGCCGAAGGAGTGCGAGACGTCCGCGTCCCGGTAGGCGAAGGCGGTCTCCTCCGGGCCGGTGCGGTGGCAGGCCCCGTCGATCGGGAAGAGCGCGGTGTCCGACTCCATGGTCGGCATGGTCGCCCCGTACTCGGCGTGCACGGCCGCCGCCCCCGCGGAGAGGCCGAGGCTGAAGTTCCCCTTCCAGTAGTGGTGGAGCCCGGCGGGCAGCTGCTCGTCGAAGAGCGTGTTGATCACCGGGTACGGCATCCGCTCCATGAACCGGCCCACCACCGGACCCAGTGTGTCGAGGAGCGCCCGTACCGTGCCGTCCCCGTCGGGCGGGCCGCTGAAGCAGGTGAACGCGGCGCAGACGGGGCGCCCGTGCCAGCGCTCCGGCAGGAAGGGTTCCTCCGGGCCGAGGGCGAGCACCAGGATGATGTTCAGCTCCTCCGGGGCGGCGGTGGCCGCCTCGTGCCAGGCCCGGATCACCGCCTCGTCCAGCGGGTAGCAGGTCAGCCCGCCGTACACCTCCGCGAGCGGGTGCAGCCGGTAGACGAACTCGGTCACCACCCCGAAGTTCCCGCCGCCGCCGCGCAGCGCCCAGAACAGGTCGGGCCGGCGCTCGGCGTCGCACGAGACGAGGGTGCCGTCGGCGGTGACGACCTCCGCGCCCGTCAGGTTGTCGCAGCTCAGGCCGTAGCGGCGGGCCAGGTGGCCCATGCCGCCGCCCAGGGTCAGCCCGGCGATCCCGGTCGTGGAGACCGCCCCGCCGGTGGTCGCGAGCCCGAAGGCGTGGGCGGCGTGGTTGAAGTCGCCCCAGGTGGCACCGCCGCCGGCCCGGGCCGTCCGGGCCTCCGGGTCGACCCGCACCTCCCGCATCGGGGAGAGGTCGACCACCAGGCCGTCGTCGACCGTGCCGAAGCCGGCGACCGAGTGCGCCCCGCCGCGCACCGCGAGCGGAAGGCCGCGCTCCCGGGCGTGGCGGACCGCCGCGATCACGTCGCCGGCGTCCGCGGCGTGGACGACGACCGCCGGCCGGCGGTCGTGCAGGGCGTTGTAGACCCGCCGGGACTCCTCGTACGAGGGGTCGCCGGGGGTGACGACGGTGCCGCGCACGGCACCGCGAAGCGTGTCCAGGGTGTCCGTCGTCGTGGTCATGCCTCCGGTGTACGCGGGCGGGCCCGGCCGCCGCATCGCCCGTACCGCCCATCCCGGCGGCCCGCGCATGGGCCGTTCAGACCAGGCCGTGCGCGTAGGCGTAGGCGGTCGCGGCGGAGCGGGAGGAGACGCCCAGCTTGGCGAAGACGTTGTTCAGGTGCCGGGCGACCGTGTGCTCGCTGATGACGAGGGCCCGGGCGACGCCCTTGTTCGTCGCGCCCCCGGCGACCAGCCGCAGCACCTCGGCCTCCCGGGCGGTCAGCCCGCCGGGCAGCCGGCGCCGGGCGGCCGCCGACAGCAGGGCGGCGGCGCGGCGGGCGTCGGGCGTGGCCCCGAGCCGTTCGAAGGCGTCCCGGGCGAAGGCCAGTTCGAGGCGGGCGGCCTCCTCGTCCCCGGCCGCCCGGTCGCCCGCCGCGACCAGCATCCGCGTCTGCGCCGCCTCGTAGGGCACCCGCAGCCGCAGCCAGCCGTCGAGCGCCCGCCGCAGCACGGGCAGCGCCTCCTCGGGACTTCCGGCCAGGGCGACCGCGCCGCTCGCCGTGTCGGCGAGGGCGCGCAGCAGCGGCACGTCACCGGCGAGGGCGTCGAGCTCGGCCGCCGCGCCGGCCGCGTCCCGTACGGCTCCGACGGCGAGGGAGACCTCGGTGGAGGCGGCGAGGAGCCGGGCCCGGGCCAGCGGGCCCTGGCGGGCGTCCTGGCAGGCCAGCGCGAGCCGCAGTCCGGCCGCCGCCGCGTCGGCGTGGCCCTGCGCGAGCCGCAGCAGGGCGAGACCGGGCTGGGGGAGCCGGCCCAGCTCGTGGGCGTGGGTGTAGGAGCGGGCGGCCTCGTCGAGCCGGCCCTGGCGGCGCTGGACGTCGCCGGCGGCGAGGTACGAGGCGGCCGCCGCCTCCAGGCAGTCCACCGGCACCTCCCGGCAGGCCTGCCGGGCCTCCTCCTCGGCTGCCGTCCACTCGCCGAGCAGGTCCAGGACCTCGACCCGGTGGGCCCGGCAGACCCCGCGGAAGGGGTTGTCCCCGCCGTCCGTCGTGGCGCACCACTCCATCGCCGTACGGGTCCACTCCACGGCCCGGCCGAAGTCGGCCGACTCCATGCACTGGGTGAGGGCCAGGCAGTACAGCCAGCCGGTGAAGACGCCGCTCAGCTCGCCCGCCTCGGCCGCGCACATCGCCTCGTCGAGGAGCGCGAGCCCCTCGGCGCGGCGGCCCTGGGCGAGCAGGGCGGCGGAGGCGGCCTGGCGGCTGAGCGCGAGCAGGTCGGGGCTGCCGGAGCCTTCGGCGAGGCGGGTCATGCGGGCGGTCGCGGAGAGCGCGGCGCCCCCGTCGCCCCGGGCGGTGGCCTCCTCGGCGTCGGTCCAGGCGAGGAAGGACTGCTCGGGGCAGGGCGGCAGCCCGTCCAGGTGGTGGCGGGCGCGGTGCAGCCAGCCGGCCGCGACGGCGGGCCTGCCCAGTCCGGCGTACTCGTAGTGGAGCCACCAGGCGGCCATCCCGGCGGCCCGGTGGTCGCCGGCCGCGACATGGGCGGAGTGTGCCCGCAGCCGGGCGGCGACGGACTCGTCGAGGTGCCCCGACCACCAGGCGGCGTCGGAGAGCGCGGCGAGGTCCTCGGCGGTCAGCGCCTGGTCCGGGTGCCGGTCGCAGGCGTGCAGCAGGGCGTACGCCTCGGCCCAGGCCTCGCGGGACACCGCGTCACGGGCCCGGCCGGCGCGGTCGATCACGGGTGCGGACACGGCCCTCACCCCTTCCGGTCCCTCCAGCGTAGGACCGGACGCGGGAAGGGGGCACCCGGTGGATGCCCCCTTCCGTCGCGCTCCCGGTGGGAGAGCGCCGGGTCAGTCGATCGCGCCGCTCGCGCGGAGCATGTCCTCGCGCTCGACGATCTTCACGCGCTCGCGGCCCTGCGGCTCGCCCAGCGCCTTCTCGGCGGCGTCGAGCGCGTACCAGCCCTCCCACGTGGTGTAGGTGAGGCCCTTGCCCTCCAGGAAGGCGACGACGGCGTCGGTCTCCGGGCTGGCCGGGGTGAGCAGCCGGCCGGCGGCGAAGTCCTCCAGGAGGTGGGCGACGGTCTCGTTGGCGTCGCCCTTGGTGTGACCGATGAGGCCGACCGGGCCGCGGCGGATCCAGCCGGTGACGTAGGTGGAGGCCATCGGCTCCGCGCCCTCCATCACCCGGCCGCCCTCGTCCGGGACGGTGCCGCTGACGGTGTCCCAGGGGAGCTTGGGAAGCTCGTCGGAGAGGTAGCCGACGGCGCGGTAGACGGCCTGGACGTCCCAGTCGGTGGTGACGCCGGTGCCCTTCACGTTCCCGGTGCCGTCGAGCTCGGTGCGCTCGGTGCGCAGGCCGACGACCTCGCCGTCCTCGCCGAGGATCTCGACCGGGGACTCGAAGAAGTGCAGGAAGAGCTTGTGCGGGCGGTCGCCGATGTCGCGGATCGCCCAGTTCTCCAGGGTCTTGGCGACCATGTCGGTCTGCTTGTTCTTGCGCCGCTCGGCGATCGAGCCCTCGTCGTAGTCGATGTCCTCGGGGTTGACGATGACCTCGATGTTGGGGGAGTGGTCCAGCTCGCGCAGCTCCATGGGGCTGAACTTGGCCTGGGCCGGGCCGCGACGGCCGAAGACGTGGACCTCCAGGGCCTTGTTGGCCTTGAGGCCCTCGTGGACGTTGGCCGGGATCTCGGTCGGCAGCAGCTCGTCGGCGGTCTTGGCGAGGATGCGGGCGATGTCGAGGGCGACGTTG
Source organism: Streptomyces sp. NPDC056503 (assembly GCF_042794995.1). Classification (NCBI taxonomy): domain Bacteria; kingdom Bacillati; phylum Actinomycetota; class Actinomycetes; order Kitasatosporales; family Streptomycetaceae; genus Streptomyces; species Streptomyces sp. NPDC056503. Next base: position 9,785 of record NZ_JBHTST010000018.1, on the reverse strand, counting down.
CCGACGCCGAGGACGGCGACCTTCTCGGCCGAGAGGTCCCAGGTGCGCGGGACGTCCGGGTGGCCGTCGTACCAGGAGGCGAAGTCGGCGGCGCCGAGCGAGCCCTTCAGCTCCACGCCGGGGATCCGCAGCTCGCGGTCGGCCATGGCGCCGGTGGAGAAGATCACGGCGTCGTAGAAGGCGCGCAGGTCGTCGAGGTGGACGTCGGTGCCGTAGTCGATGTTGCCGAAGAGGCGGACCTGCGGCTTGTCGAGGACCTGGTGGAGGGCGGTGATGATGCCCTTGATCCGCGGGTGGTCGGGGGCGACGCCGTAGCGGATCAGGCCGAAGGGGGCCGGCATCCGCTCGAAGATGTCGATGGACACGCCCGGCTCGGCGGCGGTGTCGGACTTCAGCAGCGCGTCGGCGGCGTAGATGCCGGCGGGGCCGGCGCCGACGATCGCGACCCGGAGGGGGCGGGGCATGACTGGTTCCCTTCGCATACGGGGTGCGGCGGAGCCGCCGGCACTTAGGCCACCCTAATTAACATGGAGCTGGAAGTGGTACCCGACCCTGGTCTATGCCCCCATAAGGCAGGCTTATGACTTCTCAAAGGGTGGGCTGGGTCAGGTCAGCCGTCGGCCAGGAAGAGCACCGCCAGTACGGCGTGCAGGAGGGCCAGGGCGACGCCGCAGAAGAGCAGGACCGCCCCGGTCAGGGTGTTCACCAGGTGGGTGAACGGAGGCGACAGCACGAGCACGTCCCCCGGGTCCCCCGGGGGGAAGGCGACGGGGACCGACGGTCCGGCCTCGCCGTGCCGGAAGCCGCGGTAGGCGCCGGTCCCGTCCGGGTACACGTACGCGCCGCGCGTCGTGGCCCGGGTGGCGGTCACCGTGACGCCGTGTTCGAGCAGCCACCGCTCGCGTCGCGAGCGCACCACCCCGTACACCCCGAACCAGAGCGCCAGCCAGCTCAGGCCGCCGAACGGGATCGTCATGACGACCAGGTCCCCCTCGCCCAGCGCGCCGGCGACCACGCAGAGGGCGACGAGCACCAGGAAGTAGCCGAGCACGCCCCGCCGGAGCCGGCCGAGGAACCTCTTCCGCCAGGTCGGGCGGAGCGAGCGGATCACGGCGAACGGGGCCCCGTCGACGTCGTCGTCGTCCGTCCGGCGGGCGAGGATCGCGTTGATCCCGTCGGCGAAGCGGACCGCCGCCTCCGGGTCCACGTCGTCGATCCGGTGGACCTGGGGCGTGGTCCCCGCCTTCGCCCGCAGCTCGATCAGGACCGTCCGCCCCTCGGCGCGGATCCGGCCCAGCCCGTCGGCGGTGAAGGTCACCTGCTCGTCGGCGAGGTCGAGGACCAGCCCGGCGTCTTCCGCGAAGAGGGCGGCGCCGTCCCGGCCCCGGAGGACCGGGAGGGCGGAGAGGGGTGTCGACATGAGCATGATCGTAAAGGCGGTGGTGCTTTCCGGTCAGCCCTTCGCGGCGAAGACTGTCAGGACGGCCAGCAGGACGGCGACGGCGACGACGGCCGCGACCGCCTTCCAGGGGACGCCGCCGCGGGCGCCGGGGGGCTCCGGGGCACGGGGCGTGGTGGTGGTGACGAGCTCGGCGCCGTCGGGTGCCGGGTCGGCGGGGAGCGCGGCGGTCACGGCCTCCCCGAAGGCGAGCGCGGCGGCCTCGTCGACGTCGGTGACCCGGTAGATCGTGGGCTCGTTCGTGCCCGAGGCCGTCAGGACGATCGCGACGGACCGGCCCTCGGCGTGGACGAAGGAGATCGCCGCCAGCGGTATGTGGTGTTCCTTGTCCGGCCGGTGCAGGGTGACCGGCCCGCCCGCGAAGCGAAGAACCGATTCGCCACCGCGTAGGACCAGAAGAGGGGTGGCCGTCATCGTCCGCGTTCCTCCGCCGCCGTCGGTCGGTCCCGGGGCGCCTCCGGGCGGCAGGGCGACGCTCCCGCGCCGATCGTAGGGGCACCGGCCCGCCCCGCACCACGTCCGGGTCCCCGGAGCCGCCCCGGCGGGGCCGCTCCGCGCGCTCCCTTCGCGCGCCCCCGGCGTACGCCGGAGCGAATGCCGAGGGCTCCGGGAACAATTCCGCGGCGGCCCAGGACGGCCGTTCGAGAATCCTCCGGATTTACGGGACTTCGCCGATTCCACGACCGACCCGACGGCCGCGAATCGAATCATCCACTCGAACATCCTGCCCCGGTGGCGTGCGGGAACGACCCGAACTCCCTTGGTGCGTCCGACGATTCTACGGAGCACGGGTCACCCGGGAGTGGGGAAGCGGGAAATGGATTCAGAAAGGCATACGTTGGTGAAGGAAGACACCAGAAGAGAACGACCACGGGGGAAGTCGGAGCGCCGCGGCACGCGGAGCCGGAATCGCGCGGGAACGGCGCGGAGGGAATCGCCTCCGCCCGTGACCGGCGGCAGCCGGCCCCGCCGCTCCGTCGTCCCCTCGGCCGCTCGTTCGCAAGGGACACCGCACGGTGGTCCGGCCCGGCGCACCCCGCCGGCCCGGGGCCGCCGGGGAGGAGGGCCGGTCATGGCGCTGCAGATCGGGGCGTACGTCGTGGAGATCCGCACCGGGCGGGTCGCGAGGGTGATGGGCCACGAGGGCCCCTACGTCCAGGTCCGTCCGCTCGGCGGCGGACGCGAGTGGGACGTGGCCCCCGAGGAGGTCCGCGAGGCCACCTCCGCGGAGCGCCTCAGCGCCGCCACCGCCCACGCCAACGCGCGCAGCCGCGGAGAGGTCCCCTGAAACCCCCGGCCCCCTCCGCCCCCGGGGTGCGGGAGAATGGGCCGCATGAGTCTGTTCCGTGATGACGGCGTCGTGCTGCGCACCCAGAAGCTGGGCGAGGCGGATCGCATCATCACCCTCCTCACGCGCGGGCACGGGCGGGTGCGGGCCGTGGCGCGCGGGGTGCGGCGGACCAAGTCGAAGTTCGGGGCGCGGCTCGAACCCTTCTCGCACGTGGACGTGCAGTTCTTCGCCCGGGGGAGCGAGCTGATCGGCCGCGGCCTCCCGCTCTGCACCCAGAGCGAGACCATCGCCGCGTACGGCGGCGGCATCGTCACCGACTACGCCCGTTACACCGCCGGCACCGCGATGCTGGAGACGGCGGAACGGTTCACCGACCACGAGGGCGAGCCCGCCGTACAGCAGTACCTCCTGCTCGTCGGCGGACTGCGGACCCTCGCCCGCGGCGAGCACGCCCCCCACCTCATCCTGGACGCCTTCCTCCTCCGCTCCCTCGCCGTGAACGGCTACGCGCCCAGCTTCGAGGAGTGCGCCAAATGCGGACTTCCCGGCCCCAACCGGTTCTTCTCGGTCGCCGCGGGCGGCGTCATATGCGGCGACTGCCGGGTCCCCGGAAGCGTCGTACCCTCAGCGGAGGCCATCGGCCTGCTCAGCGCGCTGCTCACCGGTGACTGGGCGACGGCGGACGCGTGCGAGCCGCGTCACGTCAGGGAGGGCAGCGGGCTCGTGTCCGCCTATCTGCACTGGCACCTGGAGCGCGGACTGCGCTCCCTGCGTTACGTAGAGAAAAGCTAGGAGAGACCACGCCATGGCCATCGCACGACTCCTCGGGCGCCAGCGTCGGGAGTACCGCACCCCCGAGCCGCACCCGTCCGGCGCCCGCCCGCCGAAGCTGCAGCGCGAGCTCGTGCCGGAACACGTCGCGATCGTCATGGACGGCAACGGCCGCTGGGCCAAGGAGCGCGGGCTGCCCCGCACCGAGGGCCACAAGGTCGGCGCCGAGCAGGTCCTCGACGTCCTCCAGGGCGCGATCGAGATGGGCGTCGGCGCGATCTCGCTGTACGCCTTCTCCACCGAGAACTGGAAGCGCTCCCCCGAGGAGGTGCGCTTCCTGATGAACTTCAACCGCGACTTCATCCGCAAGACCCGCGACCAGCTCGACGAGCTCGGCATCCGGGTCCGCTGGGTGGGCCGGATGCCCAAGCTGTGGAAGTCCGTCGCCAAGGAGCTCCAGGTCGCCCAGGAGCAGACCAAGGACAACACGAAGCTCACGCTCTACTTCTGCATGAACTACGGCGGCCGGGCCGAGCTCACGGACGCCGCGCAGGCGCTCGCCGAGGACGTCAGGGCCGGCCGGCTCGACCCGGCGAAGATCACCGAGAAGACGGTCCAGAAGTACCTCTACTACCCGGACATGCCGGACGTCGACCTCTTCCTGCGCCCCAGCGGCGAGCAGCGCACCTCCAACTACCTGATCTGGCAGAGCGCGTACGCCGAGATGGTCTTCCAGGACGTGCTGTGGCCCGACTTCGACCGCCGCGACCTGTGGCGCGCCTGCGTCGAGTACGCCCAGCGCGACCGCCGCTTCGGCGGCGTCGACCCCGCCGACCTCGCCGTCCTCGAGAAGGGCCGGGAGGAGACCCCCGCCGGGTGACGCTACGATCCGGCGCGTGAACGGGATATCGGACGGGTCCACCGTCCACGACGGGGTCCACGACCGGGTCGAACTCGCCTACACCGCCGTCTTCGCGGACGTCCACGAGGCGGTGCGCGTCAGCCTCGGGGCCACCCGCTGGTGGCGGGCGCTGCGCTGGGTCGCGTACGGCGCGGCGGTCCTCGCCCTCCTGATCGCCGCCCTGGAGCTGCTGCTGCCGGGCGAGCCGGACACGGGGACCGTGGCCGAGATGGCGGGCCTCGGCGTCGCGGCCGTCGCCGTGCTCCACCTGATGAGCCGGGCCGTCGCCTGGGCCTTCTTCCGGGCCGTCCGTGCCCAGGGCGAGGTCCGGGCCGTCGTCGACGCCGAGGGTGGCCGGTGGTCCGCCCGGGACACGCAGCAGACCATCCGCTGGGCGATGCTGCCGCGGTACGTGGAGACCGACCGGCTCTTCGTCCTGCTCACGCCCCGGCAGGCCGGCTCCGGCTTCGCCTACCTGCCCCGGCACGGCCTCGCCGGCCCGGCCGACGCCGACCGGCTCCGCGCCCTCCTCGACCGGCACAGCAGCCGCGTCTGACGACACGCGAGCGGGCCCGCACCGAAGTGATCCGGTGCGGGCCCGCTCGTATGTCAGGTCTCAGCTCACTTCGCCGCGCACTCCGCGCAGGTGCCGAAGATCTCGACCGTGTGCGCCACGTTCACGAAGCCGTGCTCCGCCGCGACCGCCTCGGCCCACTGCTCCACCATCGGGCCCTCGACCTCGACGGCCTTGCCACAGGCGCGGCAGACGAGGTGGTGGTGATGGTCGTCGGACGAGCAGCGGCGGTAGACCGTCTCGCCGTCGCTGGTGCGCAGCGCGTCCACCTCGCCCGCGTCCGCCAGGGACTGGAGGGTGCGGTAGACGGTGGTCAGGCCGACGGAGTCGCCGCGGTGCTTGAGCATGTCGTGCAGTTCCTGGGCGCTGCGGAACTCGTCCACCTCGCTCAGCGCGGCCGACACGGCGGCGCGCTGCCGGGTCGAGCGGCCGCGTACGGGGGGTCCTGCCGTCACCACGGGGGCCTCCTTGATGTTTCCGTTGCCCCCGCCATTCTGCCAGTCCCCCCTGTGCCGGGTCAGACCCTGACGTCGTCCGCGGGCTTCCGGCCCGCCGGGACCGGGCTGTCGCAGCCGTCCACGGCGACCGCCTCGGCGGCCCGGGCCCGCCGCCGGGCGAGCGGGGCGGCGAGGAGGGTGAGGAGGACGAAGACGCCGATCGCGTAGAGGACGATCGTCGCGCCGGGCGGGACGTCCTGGTAGTACGAGGTGACCGTGCCGGCCAGGGTGACGGTGATGCCCGTCGCGACGGCGAGCACGAAGGTGGCCCGGAAGGACTTCGTCAGCTGCTGGGCGGCCGCGACCGGGACCACCATCAGCGCGCTGACCAGCAGCAGGCCGACGACCCGCATGGCGACGGTGACGGTGACGGCGGCGGTGACCGCGATCAGCAGGTTGAGGAGCCGCACCGGCAGGCCGGTGACCCGGGCGAACTCCTCGTCCTGGCTGACGGCGAAGAGCTGGCGGCGCAGGCCGACGGTGACGAGGACGACGAAGGCCGCGAGGAGGCTGATCGCCGTGACGTCCTCCTCCGAGACGGTGGAGAGCGATCCGAAGAGGTACGAGGTCAGGTTGGCGTTGGAGCCGGTCTTGGACAGGCTGGTCAGCATGACGCCGCCGGCCATGCCGCCGTAGAAGAGCAGGGCGAGCGCGAGGTCGCCGCGGGTCTTGCCGTACGCCCGGATCAGCTCCATGGCGACCGAGCCCGCGACGGCGACGAGGGTCGCCATCCACACCGGGCTGGAGTTGAGCAGGAAGCCGAGGCCCACGCCCGTCATCGCCACGTGGCCGATGCCGTCGCCCATCAGCGCCTGGCGGCGCTGGACGAGGTAGATGCCGACGGCGGGGGCGGTGATGCCGACGAGGACGGCCGCGAGGAGCGCCCGCTGCATGAAGGCAGGTTCGAGGAAGTCCATGGTCAGCTCAGCAGTCCCGTGCGGAGCGGCTCGCCGGCCGCGTGGGGGTGGACGTGGTCGTGGCCAGGCAGCGCGTGCTGGCCGAGGGCCTCGGGCGGCGGGCCGTCGTGGACGACGCAGCCGTCGCGGAGGACGACCGCGCGGTCGATGAGGGGCTCCAGCGGGCCGAGCTCGTGGAGGACGAGGAGGACGGAGGTGCCGCCGGCGACCTGCTCGCGCAGGGTCGAGGCGAGGATCTCCTGGCTCGCGAGGTCGACGCCGGCCATCGGCTCGTCCATGATCAGCAGCTCGGGCTCGGAGGCGAGCGCGCGGGCGATGAGGACCCGCTGGTGCTGGCCGCCGGAGAGCGCGGAGACGGAGTCCCCGGCACGGTCGGCGAGGCCGACGAGGTCGATGGCCCGCTGGACGGCCGCCTTGTCGGCCCTGGTCGCCCAGCCGAACCTCCGGCGGGAGAGCCGGCCCGAGGAGACGACCTCGCGGATGGTGGCGGGCACGCCGGCGGCGGCGGTGGTGCGCTGCGGGACGTAGCCGACCCGGGCCCAGTCGCGGAACCGCTTCCGCTCGGTGCCGAAGAGCTCGATGGTGCCGCCGGTCAGCGGCACCTGGCCGATGATCGCGCGGACGGCGGTGGACTTGCCGGAGCCGTTGGCGCCGAGCAGGGCGACGACCTCGCCGCGGCCGACGGTGAGGTCGACGCCGCGCAGGACGGGGCGGGCGCCGAGCGCCGCGGTGGCGCCGCGGACCGAGATGACGGATTCGCCGTTCAGGTCTCTCAAGGCTGTCTCCTACTTGGCGCCGAGCGCGGTCTTCAGCGCGGCGAGGTTCGACCGCATGACCTCGATGTAGTCATCGCCCTTGGACCGGTCCGTGATTCCCTCCAGCGGGTCGAGGACGTCGGTCTTCAGGCCGGTGTCCCGGGCCAGGGTCTTCGCGGTCCGATCGCTCGCGAGGGTCTCGAAGAAGACGGTGGAGACCTTGTCGGCCTTCGCGATGTCCTGGAGCTCCTTGATGCGGGCGGGGCTCGGCTCCGACTCGGGGTCGACGCCGGAGATGCCCTCCTGGTCCAGGTGGTAGCGCTCGGCGAGGTAGCCGAAGGCGGAGTGGGTGGTGATGAAGGTCCTCGTGGCGGTGTTCCTCAGACCCGTCTCGAAGGCGGTGTCCAGGTCGCCGAGCTTCTTCACCAGGGCGGCGGTGTTCTTCTCGTAGTCCGCGGCGTGGTCCGGGTCGGCCTTGGCGAAGGCGGCGCCGACGCCCTTGGCGACCTCGGCGTACTTCACGGGGTCGAGCCAGACGTGGGGGTCGGTGCCCGCCTCGGAGCCGTGGTCGTGGCCCTCGTGGGACTCGCCCTCGTGGGACTCCTCGCCCTCGTGCCCGTGGTCGTGGCCTTCGCCGGCTCCGGTGCCGTGGGCTTCGAGGGTGGTGAGGGTCGCGGCGTCGACGGTGTGCTCCACGCCGGCCTGGGCGATGGCCTCGTCGACGGCGGGCTGGACGCCCTTGAGGTAGAGGAGGACGTCGGCGTCGGCGAGCTCGCCGATCTGCCGGGGCTTGAGCTCCAGGTCGTGGGGCTCGACGCCGGGCTTCGTCAGGGTCTGGACGGCCACGTGGCCGCCGCCTATCTGCTCGGCGAGGTACTGCACGGGGTAGAACGACGCGACGACGTCCAGCTTGCCGTCCGTCCCCTTGTCCGCGGCCGAGGAGCTGCCACCGCAGGCGGAGAGGGTGACGAGACCGAGGGCGACGGCTCCGGCGACGGCGGTGGTGGGTATCAGACGGCGTACGTTCATGACACTCATTTTCAACAAAACTGGAAACGGTTGTCAATTGCCTTCGGCGGCTCCGGGGTGTGGTTCCGGCCACCCGGAGCCATGGGCATACCGATTTGATACGGGGCCCATGGGCGCCGGTAACCTGTGGCATTCGCACTTCGTCGTCGTAATGAAGAGAGCACCGTGGCCGCCGACAAGATCGACACCATCGTCAGCCTGAGCAAGCGCCGTGGCTTCGTCTACCCGTGCAGCGAGATCTACGGCGGCCAGCGCGCCGCCTGGGACTACGGGCCGCTGGGTGTCGAGCTGAAGGAGAACATCAAGCGCCAGTGGTGGCGTTACATGGTCACCGCGCGCGAGGACGTCGTCGGCATCGACTCGTCGGTCATCCTGGCGACCGAGGTCTGGGAGGCGTCCGGTCACGTCGCCACCTTCACCGACCCCCTGACCGAGTGCACCTCCTGCCACAAGCGCTTCCGCGCCGACCACCTGGAGGAGGCGTACGAGGAGAAGCACGGCCGCCTCCCCGAGAACGGCCTCGTCGACCTCAACTGCCCCAACTGCGGCAACAAGGGCACCTTCACCGAGCCGAAGAACTTCTCGGGCCTGCTCTCCACCCACCTCGGCCCGACCCAGGACTCCGGCTCCGTCGCCTACCTGCGTCCCGAGACCGCCCAGGGCATCTTCACCAACTTCGCCCAGGTCCAGACGACCTCGCGCAAGAAGCCCCCGTTCGGCATCGCGCAGATGGGCAAGTCCTTCCGGAACGAGATCACTCCGGGCAACTTCATCTTCCGGACCCGCGAGTTCGAGCAGATGGAGATGGAGTTCTTCGTCAAGCCGGGCGAGGACGAGGAGTGGCAGGAGTACTGGATGCAGCAGCGCTGGAACTGGTACACCAACCTCGGCCTGCGCGAGGAGAACATGCGCTGGTTCGAGCACCCGCAGGAGAAGCTCTCCCACTACTCGAAGCGCACCGCCGACATCGAGTACCGCTTCTCCTTCGGCGGCAGCGAGTGGGGCGAGCTGGAGGGCGTCGCCAACCGCACCGACTACGACCTGACCGCCCACTCCAAGGCCTCCGGCGCCAACCTGACGTACCTGGACCAGGAGTCCGGCGACCGCTACACGCCGTTCGTCATCGAGCCCGCCGCCGGTGTCGGCCGCACCATGCTCGCCTTCCTCCTCGACGCGTACACCGAGGACGAGGCCCCCAACGCCAAGGGCGTCATGGAGAAGCGCGTCGTGATGCGCCTCGACCACCGCCTGGCCCCGGTCAAGGCCGCGGTCCTGCCGCTCTCCCGCAACGCGCAGCTCTCCCCGAAGGCCAAGGGCCTCGCGGCGGACCTGCGGCAGAACTGGAACATCGAGTTCGACGACGCCGGCGCCATCGGCCGCCGCTACCGCCGCCAGGACGAGATCGGCACCCCGTACTGCATCACCGTCGACTTCGACACCCTCGACGACAACGCGGTGACCGTGCGCGAGCGCGACACCATGAAGCAGGAGCGGGTCTCCCTCGACCAGATCCAGGGCTACCTGGCCAGCCGCCTCATCGGCTGCTGACCTCCCGCTCGCACGCGAAAGCCCCCGGTCCGGTGTTCCGGAC
>NZ_JBHTST010000017.1:78837-82679 GCF_042794995.1 Streptomyces sp. NPDC056503 | reverse complement strand
ACGCCCGGTTACATTCCGAACCCGGAAGCTAAGCCTTTCAGCGCCGATGGTACTGCAGGGGGGACCCTGTGGGAGAGTAGGACGCCGCCGAACAACCCGCCCTTTTAGCTCAGTCGGTAGAGCGTCTCCATGGTAAGGAGAAGGTCAACGGTTCGATTCCGTTAAAGGGCTCAGAGAGAAGGCCCCCGCCATTGGCGGGGGCCTTCTTGCGTTTACGGGAAAGAAGCGGGGAGTAGGCCGGCGCCTCCCCGTGGAGGCGTCGGCCGTCTGTCGTCAGCTGGGGTCCGGTTCCCTCAGACGCATCGTCAGGATGGCCATGTCGTCCGAGGCGGGGGCCTGGGCGAAGCGTTCGACCGTGCGGAGGATACGGCCGCCGACCGCGCCGGCCGTCAGTCCCGTACAGGTCCGCAGGGCGTCGGCGAGGCCGTCGTCGCCGAGCATGCGGGTGCCCTCGCGGCGCTCGGTGACGCCGTCCGTGACGCAGAGGAGGACGTCGCCGGGGTCGAGCGAGAAGGTCTCCTCGTACAGCTCCAGGTCCTCCATCACGCCCAGGAGCGGCTGGGGTTCGGCGGCCGGGGTGACCGTGCCGTCGGGACGGAGGCGGAGCGGGAGCGGGTGACCGGCGCAGACGACCTTCAGGACCGCCGAACCGTCGGGCTGCGGGCGGAGTTCGCCGTACAGGAGGGTCAGGAAGCGGCTGCGGGCGCCCTCGTCGAGGATGGCCGCGTTCAGCCGCTCCAGGACCGCCGGGCCGCCGAAGCCCTCGCGGGCGAGGAGGCGCAGGGCGTGCCGGGCCAGGCCCGTGACGGCCGCGGCCTCCGGGCCCGTGCCGCAGACGTCGCCGATGGCGAAGCCGTACACGTCGTCGCGGATGGGGAAGACGTCGTAGAAGTCGCCTCCCACCTCGTTGCCCTCGCCGGCCGCGCGGTAGATGACGTCCACCTCGACGCCGGGGATCTTGGGGAGGTCAGGGGGGAGGAGACTGCGCTGGAGGGACTGGCTGATGGCGTTGCGCTCGGAGTACAGGCGCGCGTTGTCCAGGGCCAGGGCGGCTCGGCGGGAGAGGTCCTCGGCGAGTTCCAGGATCTCCTGGCGGAAGTGGTCCTCGGCCGGGCGGCCGAGGGTGAGCATGCCGATCACGCGGTTGCGGGCGACCAGGGGCAGGACGACCGTCTCGCCGGCGACCGCGCCGGCCGTGGCCAGGGCGGTGTCGATGCCGGAGGAGAGCGGGCTGCCCAGGTGTTCCAGCTCGCGGGCGGAGGCGGCCAGCGCGGCCCGGTGGGCGGCGTCGCCGGGGGCCGTCCAGAGGCGGGCGCCGGGGGTCGGCACCGGGTCGGGCGGGGCGATGGAGAGCAGCAGGGCCTTCAGACCGTCGATGCGGTCCTCGTCCTCGTGGAGCACATAGGAGAGGTACGGGTCCGAGGCCGGGTCGGTGATCGTGTAGACCGCGCACCAGGTGGCCAGGGTGGGGACCGTCATCTGGGCCATCAGGGCCAGGGTCTGGTCGCGGTCGAGGGTGCCGGCCAGCAGGTCGGAGGCCTCGACGAGGAAGCTGAGGGAGCCGCGGCGGAGGCGTTCGAGCTCGCCCAGGCGGGCGGACTCCACCGCGAGGGCGATCCGGTCGGCGGCGAACTGGAGGCGGAGGGCCTCCTCGTTCGAATAGCGGTTGGCGGCCTCCGCGGCGACGCCGAGGGAGCCGGTGAGACGGCCCTCGACCTTGAGGGGGACCGTGACGACCGAGCGCATGCCGGTGCCTTCGAGGAGGGGCACGGCACCGGGGACGGCGGCCAGGTCCTCGTGGACGGCGGGCATGCGGGCGGAGCCGTAGCGGCTGGCGCCGGTCTCCACCGGGACGCGGGCGAAGCGCTGGCGGGCCGCCGGGAGGCCGGTCGTCGCCCGCACCTCCAGCTCGGTCTCGTCGTCGGTGGCGAGGAGGAGGAAGGCGGAGTCGCCGTCGAGCATGTCCCGGGCCCGCTCGACCGTGCGCTGGAGGAGGCCGTCCAGGTCGTCGGGGGCGGGGGAGCCGATGAACACCTCGAAGGGGTCCGTGGCGCGGCTCTCCGCGGTGGGGTCGGCGGCGGGGCGCTGCGGCGTCTGGAGGACGGCGCGCTCGTCCTCCCGTACCAGCAGGCAGACCGTGGAGGGCTCGCCCTCGGCGTCGCGTACCCGCAGGTGGGAGGCGTACACGGGGATGACGCGGCCGTCGGAGCAGCGGAGCCCGTAACTGCCCTCCCAGCGGGAGAGGCGGAGGGCCTCGGCGAGGCCGGTGCCGATGCCGGGGGTGTGGGGCCAGGCGGCGAGGTCGCCCAGGGGCTTGCCGGTGACCTGCTCGGGGGCGTACCCGAAGAGCTCTCCGGCGTCCTCGTTCCAGGAGGTGATGGTGCCGCCCTGGTCGATCTGGACGACGGCGACGCGGACGCGGCTGTCGGCGACCGGGAGGAGGGCGTCGGGGAGGGCCGGTCCGGCGGAGCGGGTGCCGACGGGGCGCTGGGGGAGGGCGAGGTGGAACCAGACGTGCTTGCGGGTGGGGGAGTAGTCGACGCCCCAGCGGTCGGCGAGGGCGGCGCACAGGAGCAGACCCCGGCCGTTCTCCCGGTCGGGGCTCGCGATGGCGCGGCCGCTCTGGACGGGGATCTCGCGCTCCGGATAGCGGTCGGCGACCTCGACGCGGATGCTGTCCTCGGAGCGCAGGCACAGGACGTCGGCGGAGGTGCCGGCGTGCACGACGGCGTTGGTGACCAGCTCGCTGGTGAGGACGACGGCGTCGTCGACGAGCTCGGCGTGGCCCCAGCCCTGGAGGGTGTCCCGGACGAAGGCCCGGGCGGCGGCGACGGACCGTCCGACGGGGTCGAAGGTGGCGGTCGCCCGCGCGGTGATCACAGCTCTCCTCGTACGCGTCTCGACGCCCGGCTCTGCCATGCTCGGTCTGCCCCTCCCGCTGCCCGGTGGTCGTACGCGCGCCACACCGCCCCCGCCGGGCGGACCGGGGCGGCTGGACAGCCGGATGCCAGGTTACTTACCTTCGCCGTCCCCGCGGAGGCCGGTCTCCGCTGTTTCCGCCCTCCGGGGGTGGGGACGTTGTGCGAAGCTGCCGAACTGTTATCGCCTGGTTCGGTCGCGGTGAAACACTGGGAATGCTTCGGCGTGAGCCGGAGCGGAACGGTCGACCCCTTTCGGGAGGGACACGGTGGAGTCTGGCACGGCGGCGCGGCGCGGCGGCGGCAGCGGCAGCGGTACGCGCGCGAGGGGCGGGCGTTCCCGTGGGGGGACGGTGCAGGTGGACGTGGCCGCGCTGGAGCGGTTGCTGTCCGCGCTGGTGTCGATGCGCGACGGGAACCTGCGGAGGCGGCTGACCGTCTCCGGCGACGGGGTGATGGCCGAGATCGCGGCCGTCTTCAACGAGGTCGCGGACCGGCAGATGCACGTGACCGGGGAGCTGTCGCGGGTGCGGCGGGTCGTCGGGCGCGAGGGCAAGCTGTCCGAGCGGCTGGAGGCCGGGGCGACCGAGGGTGCCTGGGCGGCGGCGATCGAGGCGGCGAACGCGCTGGTCGACGATCTGGCGCGGCCGGTGTCCGAGGTGAGCCGGGTGCTCACCGCGGTCGCCGAGGGCGACCTCGAACAGCGGATGGACTTGCGTTCGGAGGGTGCCGACGGGACGGTGCGGCCGCTGCGCGGGGAGTTCCTGAAGGTCGCGCGTACGGTCAACCACCTCGTGGACCAGCTGTCGGTCTTCGCGTCCGAGGTGACGCGGGTGGCCGTCGAGGTGGGCACCGAGGGCATCCTCGGCGGGCAGGCGCACGTGCGGGGCGTGTCCGGGTCCTGGAAGGACCTCACGGACTCGG
>NZ_JBHTST010000017.1:0-78740 GCF_042794995.1 Streptomyces sp. NPDC056503 | reverse complement strand
CGGTCAACACGATGGCGAACCAGCTGACGGCGCAGGTGCGGGACATCGCCCTGGTGACGACGGCGGTGGCCAACGGCGACCTGTCGCAGAAGGTCACGGCGAACGTGGCCGGCGAGATGCTGTCGCTGAAGAACACCGTGAACACCATGGTGGACCAGCTGTCGTCGTTCTCGTCCGAGGTGACCCGGGTCGCCCGTGAGGTGGGTACGGAGGGCGAGCTCGGCGGTCAGGCCGAGGTGGCCGGGGTCGCCGGTGTGTGGAAGGACCTGACCGACTCCGTCAACACGATGGCGGGCAACCTCACCAATCAGGTGAGAGGGATCGCGGAGGTGACGACGGCGGTCGCCAACGGCGACCTGTCGCAGAAGGTCACCGTGAGCGCGCGCGGCGAGATCGCCCAACTCGCCGACACCATCAACCAGATGACGGAGACCCTGCGGACCTTCGCCGACGAGGTGACCCGGGTTTCCGGTGAGGTCGGCGCGGAGGGCCTGCTCGGCGGTCAGGCGCAGGTGCCGGGCGCGGCGGGCACCTGGAAGGACCTGACGGACTCGGTCAACACGATGGCGAACCAGCTGACGGCGCAGGTGCGGGACATCGCCCTGGTGACGACGGCGGTGGCCAACGGCGACCTGTCGCAGAAGGTCACCGTGGACGTGGCCGGCGAGATGCTGTCGCTGAAGAACACCGTGAACACGATGGTGGACCAGCTGTCGTCGTTCTCGTCCGAGGTGACCCGGGTCGCCCGTGAGGTCGGCGTCGAGGGCCGTCTCGGCGGGCAGGCGCAGGTGCAGGGCGCGGCCGGCACGTGGAAGGACCTCACCGACTCGGTGAACACGGCCTTCCACAACCTCACCGGTCAGGTGCGGGACATCGCGCAGGTGACGACGGCGGTGGCCAACGGCGACCTGTCGCAGAAGGTCACCGTGGACGTGGCCGGCGAGATGCTGGAGCTGAAGAACACCGTCAACACGATGGTGTCGCAGCTGTCGTCCTTCGCGGACCAGGTGACCCGGATGGCCCGGGACGTGGGCACCGAGGGCCGTCTGGGCGGTCAGGCGCGGGTGGACGGGGTCTCCGGCCGCTGGCGCGAGCTGACCGACTCGGTGAACTTCATGGCCGGGAACCTCACCTCGCAGGTGCGGCAGATCGCCCAGGTGACGACGGCCGTGGCGCGCGGCGACCTGTCGCAGAAGATCGACGTGGACGCGCGCGGCGAGATCCTGGAGCTGAAGAACACCATCAACACGATGGTCGACCAGCTCTCCGCCTTCGCCGACCAGGTGACCCGGGTGGCCCGCGAGGTGGGCACCGAGGGCCGTCTCGGCGGGCAGGCGCAGGTGCCGGGCGTCGCCGGCGTGTGGCGGGACCTCACCGACTCGGTGAACAGCATGGCCGGCAACCTGACGGCCCAGGTCCGCAACATCGCGCAGGTCGCCACCGCGGTCGCCCGCGGCGACCTGTCGCAGACCATCGACGTGGACGCCCGGGGCGAGATCCTGGAGCTGAAGAACACCCTCAACACGATGGTGGACCAGCTGTCCTCCTTCGCCGACCAGGTGACCCGGGTGGCCCGCGAGGTGGGCACGGAGGGCATCCTGGGCGGTCAGGCCGAGGTGCAGGGGGTCTCCGGCACCTGGAAGGACCTGACCCAGTCGGTGAACTTCATGGCGAACAACCTGACCTTCCAGGTCCGGAACATCGCCGAGGTCACCACCGCCGTCGCCCGCGGCGACCTGTCGAAGAAGATCACGGTCGACGCCAAGGGCGAGATCCTGGAGCTCGTCACCACCGTCAACACGATGGTGGACCAGCTGTCGAACTTCGCCGACGAGGTGACCCGGGTGGCCCGCGAGGTGGGCACCGAGGGCATCCTCGGCGGCCAGGCCCGGGTGCGCGGCGTCACCGGCATCTGGAAGGACCTCAGCGACAACGTCAACCTGATGGCCAACAACCTGACCAGCCAGGTGCGGAACATCGCGCGGGTCTCCTCGGCGGTCGCCAACGGCGATCTGACGAAGAAGGTCACGGTCGAGGCCCGCGGCGAGGTCGCCGAACTCGCCGAGACCGTCAACACGATGGTGACGACGCTGTCGTCGTTCGCCGACGAGGTGACCCGGGTGGCCCGCGAGGTGGGCACCGAGGGCATCCTCGGCGGGCAGGCGCGGGTGCCGGGCGGTTCGGGCACCTGGAAGGACCTCACCGACTCGGTGAACAGCATGGCCGACAACCTCACCGGCCAGGTGCGGCAGATCGCCGCGGTCACCACCGCCATCGCCAAGGGCGATCTCACCAAGAAGATCGACATCGAGGCGCGGGGCGAGATCCAGGAGCTGAAGAACACCATCAACACGATGGTCGACCAGCTGTCGAACTTCGCCGAGGAGGTCACCCGGGTGGCCCGCGAGGTGGGCACCGACGGACAGCTCGGCGGCCAGGCGCGGGTCCGGGACGTCGAGGGCACCTGGAGCGACCTCACGCTCTCCGTGAACGAGATGGCCGGGAACCTCACCCGGCAGGTGCGCGCCATCGCGGCCGTCGCCACCGCGGTGACCCGCGGCGACCTCAACGTCAAGATCGACGGTGTGGACGCGGCCGGCGAGATCCAGGCGCTCCAGGAGAACATCAACACGATGATCGCCAACCTGCGCGACACCACCCTCGCCAACGACGAGCAGGACTGGCTGAAGTCCAACCTGGCCCGCATCTCCGGCCTCATGCAGGGCCGCCGGGACCTCGACGACGTGGCCTCGCTCATCATGAGCGAGCTGACGCCGGTGGTCTCCGCCCAGCACGGCGCCTTCTTCGTGGCGACGCCGACCGGCTCCGCCAACCACGACGCCGAACTCGTCGGCGAGGGCGACGGCTCGTACGAGCTGCGCATGCGCGGGAGTTACGGCTACTCCGCCGGTTCCATGCCGACCTCCTTCCGCCCCGGCGAGACCCTCATCGGGACGGCGGCGGAGGAGAAGCGGACCATCCAGGTCAACGTGCCGCCGGGCTACCTCAAGATCTCGTCCGGACTCGGCGAGGCCTCGCCCGCGCACGTGATCGTGCTGCCCGTCCTCTTCGAGGGCAAGGTCCTCGGCGTGATCGAGCTGGCGTCCTTCCAGCCCTTCGCCCAGATCCAGCGGGATTTCCTCAACCAGATCGCGGAACTGATCGCGACCACCGTCAACACCATCAGCGTCAACACCAAGACCGAGGTGCTGCTCCAGCAGTCGCAGGAGCTGACCGAGCAGCTCAAGGAGCGGTCGGCCGAGCTGGAGCACCGGCAGAAGGAGCTGCAGAACTCCAACGCGGAACTGGAGGACAAGGCCGAGCTGTTGGCCCGCCAGAACCGCGACATCGAGGTCAAGAACACCGAGATCGAGGAGGCCCGGCAGGTCCTGGAGGAGCGCGCCGAGCAGCTTGCCGTCTCCATGCGCTACAAGTCGGAGTTCCTCGCCAACATGTCGCACGAGCTGCGCACCCCGCTCAACTCGCTGCTCATCCTGGCCAAGCTGCTCGCGGACAACGCGGAGACCAACCTCACCCCGAAGCAGGTCGAGTTCGCCGAGACCATCCACGGAGCCGGCTCCGACCTGCTCCAGCTCATCAACGACATCCTCGACCTGTCGAAGGTCGAGGCGGGCAAGATGGACGTCTCCCCGACCCGGATCGCCCTCGTCCAGCTCGTCGACTACGTGGAGGCGACCTTCCGGCCGCTCACCGCGGAGAAGGGCCTGGACTTCTCGGTCCGGGTCTCGCCCGAGCTGCCCGCCACGCTCCACACCGACGAGCAGCGGCTCCTCCAGGTGCTGCGCAACCTGCTGTCCAACGCGGTGAAGTTCACCGACTCCGGCGCGGTCGAGCTGGTGATCCGGCCGGCCGGCGCGGACGTGCCGCAGTCCATCAGGGAGCAGCTCCTGGAGGCCGGCTCGCTGCGCGAAGCCGACGCCGACCTGATCGCCTTCTCCGTCACCGACACCGGCATCGGCATCGCGGCCAGCAAGATGAGGGTCATCTTCGAGGCGTTCAAGCAGGCCGACGGCACGACCAGCCGCAAGTACGGCGGTACGGGCCTCGGCCTGTCGATCAGCCGGGAGATCGCGCGGCTGCTCGGCGGCGAGATCTTCGCGGTGAGCGAGCCCGGCCGCGGCTCCACCTTCACCCTCTACCTGGCGCTGAACCCGAACGAGGTGCCGCACGGGTACGGGCAGGGCGAGTCGGACGAGCCGGGATCGGAAGCCGGGGACGGCCGGTCCGGGCACGCCTTCCCGCACTTCCCGCCCGCCCCCGTACGGAACGAGGCGCGGTCGGGGGCCGGGGCGCTCTTCCGGCACCGGCGGAAGTCCGGTGCCGTGGCGGAGACGCCGGAGCGGGCCGGGGCGGGCGAGGTCCGGGGCGCGGTACCCGGACAGCAGGGTCCGCAGGGCCCGGGGGACTCCTTCGCGGAGATCGCGGGCGGGGAGCCGGAGCGCGGCGCGGAGCCGCGCCGTACCTTCTCCTTCGCCGGCGAGAAGGTCCTCATCGTCGACGACGACATCCGCAACGTCTTCGCGCTCACCAGCGTGCTGGAGCAGCACGGGCTCGCGGTGCTGTACGCGGAGAACGGGCGGGAGGGCATCGAGGTCCTGGAGCAGAACGACGACGTGACGATCGTCCTGATGGACATCATGATGCCGGAGATGGACGGGTACGCGACGACGACCGCGATCCGGCGGATGCCGCAGTTCGCGGGGCTGCCGATCATCGCGCTCACCGCGAAGGCGATGAAGGGCGACCGGGAGAAGGCGATCGAGTCGGGTGCCTCCGACTACGTCACCAAGCCGGTCGACCCCGACTACCTGCTGTCGGTCATGGAGCAGTGGATGCGGGGCGCGTGAGGTCCGGCCGTCCGGTGCCGGGCCCGCGCGGGCCCGGCACCCGGCGGCGTACCGTCCCGGCGTACTGTCGCCGCGGGCGTGTGAGGGCGCCGGAATCGGGGAACCTTCTCGACCCGCGCCCCGTTTCCGCACTGTGCACAGTGACATCACGGTGACAGGGTGTGGCGACGGGCGGGGTGCGGCTACGATGACCGGCACAAGGACGGACGGCGCCAGGAAGCCGTCCTCTGGGGCGGCGCCCGGTGCTTCTCCCGCTTCCGGCAGAGGTTCCGGAAGCCGGGTCGAGCCGTTGCCGGGACGAGGAGGACGGGGCATGGTGCAGAAGGCCAAGATCCTCCTGGTCGATGACCGGCCGGAGAATCTGCTGGCGCTGGAGGCCATTCTCTCCGCGCTCGATCAGACGCTGGTGCGGGCATCGTCCGGGGAGGAAGCGCTCAAGGCGCTGCTGACGGACGACTTCGCGGTCATCCTGCTCGACGTCCAGATGCCCGGCATGGACGGCTTCGAGACCGCCGCGCACATCAAGCGCCGCGAGCGGACCCGGGACATCCCGATCATCTTCCTCACCGCGATCAACCACGGCCCCCACCACACCTTCCGGGGGTACGCGGCCGGCGCGGTCGACTACATCTCGAAGCCGTTCGACCCGTGGGTGCTGCGCGCCAAGGTCTCGGTCTTCGTCGAGCTCTACATGAAGAACTGCAAGCTGCGCGAGCAGGCGGCGCTGCTGCGGCTGCAGTTGGAGGGCGGCGGCGAGGGCGGCC
Source organism: Streptomyces sp. NPDC056503 (assembly GCF_042794995.1). Taxonomy (NCBI): domain Bacteria; kingdom Bacillati; phylum Actinomycetota; class Actinomycetes; order Kitasatosporales; family Streptomycetaceae; genus Streptomyces; species Streptomyces sp. NPDC056503. Next base: position 73,108 of record NZ_JBHTST010000017.1, on the reverse strand, counting down.
AGGGCAAGGAGTCCGCCGGGCTGCTCGCCGAGCTGTCCGCCCGGCTCGCCGCCGTCGAGGAGCAGGCCGAGGCGCTCTCCAAGCAGCTCGACGACGAGTCGGCCGACGCGGCCGCCGTCGCCACCGCCGCCCATCTGGAGCGCAAGCTCACCGGACTCCGGCGGGCGCTGGACGCGCTGGAGCCCGGCACCGGAGGCGCGCCCTCGCTGCCCGCGCAGGGCTGAGGCACCGTCACCCGACGGCCCGACGAGATGACCGGCCGTCAGCTTCGTGCCGGGGCAAGGGCGACACGTTCGGGTGAGGCGGACAGCCCGGCCGCTCACCGGTAACCTCGACACCATGGCTTCACGGACGTCCGGCAAGGGCTCACAGGGCACCGCATCATCGCGCGCCGGACGGACCACGGGCGCCGCGAAGAAGACGGCCGCCGCGTCCACGGCGAAGTCCCCGGGGAAGCCGCCCGCGAAGAAGACGGCGGCCAAGAAGGCCGCGCCGGCCAAGCGCGCGCCCGCGAAGAAGGCGGCGGCGAAGCGGCCGGCACCCCGGCCCGCGCCGTCCCCGACCGGGGGCGTGTACAAGGTGGCGCGGGGTGCCGCGCACGGCGTCGGCGCCATGTTCCGGGGGATAGGGCGTGGCGCGAAGGGCCTCGACCCCGCCCACCGCAAGGACGGGCTCGCCCTGCTGCTGCTCGGCGCCGCGCTGATCGTCGCCGCCGGCACCTGGTCCCATCTGGAGAACCCGGTCGGCGACCTCGTCGAGATGCTGGTCACCGGCGCCTTCGGCCGGCTCGACCTGCTCGTCCCGCTGCTGCTCGGCGCCATCTCCTTCCGGCTCTTCTGCTACCCGGAGCGGCCCGAGGCCAACGGCCGGATCGTCATCGGCCTCTCCGCCCTGGTCATCGGCGTCCTCGGGCAGGTCCACATCGCCTGTGGCGCGCCGGGCCGGGACGCCGGAGCCGAGGCGATGCAGGACGCGGGCGGGCTGATCGGCTGGGCCTTCTCCCAGCCGCTGGTCTTCATGACGGGGGAGGCGCTCGCCGTGCCCCTCCTGGTGCTGCTCACCCTCTTCGGCCTGCTCGTCGTCACCGCCACCCCGGTCAACGCGATCCCGCAGCGGCTGCGCGCCCTCGGAGTCCGGCTCGGCCTCGTCGAGCCCCCGTACGAGGAGACCGTCGAGGAGTACGCCGGGCACGAGCCGTACGAGCCGTACGGGGACGACCCGCGGGAGGCGCCGCGCGCCGCGCGGCCGGTCAGGCGCCGGGTCGGCCCCGCCGACCCGTACGACGTGGACCGCGCCGAGGCGGCGGCCCTGGAGCGGCGCGGTCGCACCGCCCGGCCGCGGACGGGCGCCCGCGACCGTGACCACGGCCTGGACCCGGTCGACGTGGCCGCCGCGGCGGCCGCCGCGCTCGACGGCGTGGTGCTGAACGGGATGCCGCCGTCGCCGCTGGTCGCCGACCTGACCCGGGACGTGACCGGCGAGCGGGCCGCCGCCCTGGCCGAGGGGGCCGACGGGGGGACGGACGAGGCCACCGGGCCCGTACCGCCCATGCCGAAGTCGCCGCCGAACGTGCCGACCGCGCGGGGCGGGGAGAAGCGTCCGGCGGGCGGTCCCGTACCCGATCTGACCAAGCCGGCACCGGATCCGACGGACCTGCCGCCGCGGGCCGAGCAGCTCCAGCTCTCCGGTGACATCACCTACTCGCTGCCCTCGCTCGACCTGCTGGAGCGGGGCGGTCCCGGCAAGACCCGGTCGGCGGCGAACGACGCCGTCGTCGACGCGCTGTCGAACGTCTTCACCGAGTTCAAGGTGGACGCGGCCGTCACCGGCTTCACCCGCGGTCCGACGGTCACCCGCTACGAGGTCGAGCTCGGGCCCGCCGTGAAGGTCGAGAAGATCACCGCCCTGACGAAGAACATCGCCTACGCGGTGGCCTCGCCGGACGTGCGGATCATCTCGCCGATCCCCGGCAAGTCCGCGGTCGGCATCGAGATCCCGAACAGCGACCGCGAGATGGTGAACCTCGGGGACGTGCTGCGGCTCGCGGACGCGGCCGGGGACGAGCACCCGATGCTGGTCGCGCTCGGCAAGGACGTCGAGGGCGGCTACGTGATGGCCAACCTGGCGAAGATGCCGCACGTGCTGGTCGCCGGCGCCACCGGCTCCGGCAAGTCCTCGTGCATCAACTGCCTGATCACCTCGGTGATGATCAGGGCGACCCCGGAGGACGTCCGGATGGTGCTCGTCGACCCCAAGCGGGTCGAGCTCACCGCCTACGAGGGCATCCCGCACCTGATCACCCCGATCATCACCAACCCCAAGCGGGCCGCCGAGGCCCTCCAGTGGGTGGTGCGCGAGATGGACCTGCGCTACGACGACCTGGCCGCCTTCGGCTTCCGCCACATCGACGACTTCAACCAGGCGATCCGCGACGGCAAGGTGCAGCTGCCGCCCGGCAGCGAGCGCGAGCTCAAGACGTACCCGTACCTGCTGGTGATCGTCGACGAGCTCGCCGACCTGATGATGGTGGCGCCCCGGGACGTCGAGGACGCCATCGTCCGCATCACCCAGCTGGCCCGCGCCGCCGGCATCCACCTGGTGCTCGCCACCCAGCGGCCCTCGGTCGACGTCGTCACCGGCCTGATCAAGGCGAACGTGCCGTCCCGGCTCGCCTTCGCCACCTCCTCGCTCGCCGACAGCCGGGTCATCCTCGACCAGCCGGGCGCCGAGAAGCTCATCGGCAAGGGCGACGGCCTCTTCCTGCCGATGGGCGCCAACAAGCCGACGCGCATGCAGGGCGCCTTCGTCACCGAGGCCGAGGTCGCGGCCGTCGTGCAGCACTGCAAGGACCAGATGACGCCGGTCTTCCGGGACGACGTCACCGTCGGGACCAAGCAGAAGAAGGAGATCGACGAGGAGATCGGCGACGACCTCGACCTGCTGTGCCAGGCGGCCGAGCTGGTCGTCTCGACCCAGTTCGGCTCGACCTCGATGCTCCAGCGGAAGCTGCGGGTGGGCTTCGCGAAGGCCGGGCGGCTGATGGACCTGATGGAGTCGCGGAACATCGTGGGCCCCAGCGAGGGCTCCAAGGCGCGGGACGTGCTCGTCAAGCCGGACGAGCTGGACGGCGTGCTCGCGGTGATCCGCGGGGAGTCGGCGGAGTGACCCGGCGGGGCGGCCGGGGCGTCTGAGGCGGACGGGGCGCCGGGCGGGGTATCCGTTCGAGACCGGGCCGAGACTCACTCGTAAGGGAACCGGGGGCAACCGTTTCCCCTCGTCGTACGTCAAGTTGGACGGAGGGGAAGAGGATGTCCCCCCAGAAGATGTCCCCCCGCCGGGATGTACAACCTCATGGCGTACAAACCGCACCCGCCCGGTTGCCCCACCCTTTCGTACCACCCATAGACTGAACGTCCAGCAGGTGGCTACACGCTCGAAAGGCGCTCTCGTGTCCATCGGCAACTCCCCCGAAGACGACCGGACGTTCCCGTCAGACGACCGGGAACCGATCGGTCGCACCCTCCAGCAGGCCCGCATCGCCGCCGGCCTCAGCGTCGAAGAGGTCAGCGCCTCCACCCGTGTCCGGATCCCGATCGTGCACGGCATCGAGGAGGACGACTTCTCGCGCTGCGGCGGCGACGTCTACGCGCGCGGTCACATCCGCACGCTCGCGCGTGCCGTCGGGCTCGATCCGGCACCGCTGATCGAGTGGTACGACGCCGAGCACGGTGGCCGTCCCTCGCCCACCCCCGCCGCCCCGCTCTTCGAGGCGGAACGTATCCGCCCCGAGCCCAGGCGGCCCAACTGGACCGCGGCCATGGTCGCGGCGATCGTCGCCGTCGTCGGCTTCGTCGGCTTCACGATGTTCAACGGAGCCGAGCAGCCGAAGGGGACCACGGCCGCCGAGGGCGGCCCCGCGCCCGCCCCGGAGAAGGCGTCCTCCGCCGCCAAGCCGAAGCCGGTCAAGCCCGCCCCCAAGCCGACCGGAAGCGCCATCGCGGCCGTCCCGGCCGACAAGGTCACCGTCAGGCTCACCGCCGACGGCAAGAGCTGGATCTCGGCCAAGGCCTCCGACGGCAAGATGCTCTTCGACGGCTTCCTCCAGGAAGGCGACACCAAGACCTTCCAGGACGGCGAACAGGTCGACCTCGTCCTCGGCAACGCGGGCGCGATCGAGCTCTACGTGAACGGCAAGAAGGTCTCCGAGAAGTTCGAGGACGGCCAGGTGGAGCGCCTCAGCTACACCAAGGGCGACCCCGAGGCCGGCTGACCGACCACGGGGACGGGAGCGTCCGGTGTGACCTCCGTCGCGCAGGTGAACCCTGAGCGACGGGGTCACGTCCGGGACGAAGTAGTCTTGAGCCCATGCCCGAACGCCGTACCGTCGCCCTTGTCACTCTCGGCTGCGCCCGTAACGAGGTGGACTCGGAGGAGCTCGCAGGCCGCTTGGCAGCGGACGGCTGGGAGCTCGTCGAGAACGCCGAGGAAGCGGACGTCGCCGTAGTCAACACCTGTGGCTTCGTCGAAGCCGCCAAGAAGGACTCCGTCGACGCCCTCCTCGAAGCCAATGATCTGAAGGACCACGGCCGCACCCAGGCCGTCGTCGCCGTCGGCTGCATGGCCGAGCGCTACGGCAAGGAGCTGGCCGAGGCCCTCCCCGAAGCCGACGGCGTGCTCGGCTTCGACGACTACGCCGACATCTCCAACCGCCTCCAGACCATCCTCAACGGTGGCAGCGTCGAGGCCCACACCCCGCGCGACCGGCGCAAGCTCCTCCCGCTCTCCCCGGTCGACCGCCAGCAGGCCGCCGCCGAGGTCGCCCTGCCCGGTCACGGAGCCGCCGAGGAGCCGCAGAACGTCCCGGGCGACCTGCCCGACGGCCTCGCGCCCGCCTCCGGCCCGCGCGCCCCGCTCCGCCGCCGCCTCGACCGCAGCCCCGTCGCCTCCGTCAAGTTGGCCTCCGGCTGCGACCGCCGCTGCTCCTTCTGCGCCATCCCGTCCTTCCGCGGCAGCTTCGTCTCCCGCCGCCCCTCGGACGTGCTGAACGAGACGCGCTGGCTCGCCGAGCAGGGCGTCAAGGAGATCATGCTGGTCTCCGAGAACAACACCTCGTACGGCAAGGACCTCGGCGACATCCGCCTCCTGGAGGGCCTGCTGCCCGAGCTCGCCGCCGTCGACGGCATCGAGCGCGTCCGGGTCAGCTACCTCCAGCCGGCCGAGATGCGCCCCGGCCTGATCGACGTGCTGACCTCCACCGACAAGGTCGTGCCCTACTTCGACCTGTCGTTCCAGCACAGCGCCCCCGACGTGCTGCGCGCCATGCGCCGCTTCGGCGACACCGACCGCTTCCTCGAGCTGCTCGCGACCATCCGTGACAAGGCCCCGACGGCCGGTGCCCGGTCCAACTTCATCGTGGGCTTCCCCGGCGAGACCGAGGCCGACTTCGCCGAGCTGGAACGCTTCATCACCCACGCCCGGCTCGACGCCATCGGCGTCTTCGGCTACTCCGACGAGGACGGCACCGAGGCCGCCACGTACGAGCACAAGCTCGACCAGGAGGTCGTCGACGCGCGCCTCGCCCACCTCTCCCGCCTCGCCGAGGAGCTCACCGCGCAGCGCGCGGAGGAGCGGATCGGAGAGATGCTGGAGGTACTGGTGGAGACCGAGGACGAGGAGGACGGCTGGATCGGCCGCGCCGCCCACCAGGCCCCCGAGACGGACGGGCAGGTGATTCTCACCGACGGTGGTGGCGCGGACCTCGACCTGGCTCCGGGCCGTATGGTCAGGGCGAAGGTCGTGGACAGCGAGGGCGTCGACCTCGTGGCGGAGTGTGTCGAGGAGGTGGGCAGATGACCGGAGTCCCGGCATCCGCGACGGGCGGGACCGAAAGGCCGGCGCCCCGCGGCAAGCTGGGCTCGGCGGCCGTGAACCCCGTCAGCGTCTGGAACATCGCCAACATCCTCACCATGATCCGGCTCGTCCTCGTGCCGGGCTTCGTGGTGCTGCTCCTCCAGGACGGCGGACACGACCCGGTCTGGCGGGCCTGGGCGTGGGCGGCGTTCGCCGTCGCCATGATCACGGACGTCTTCGACGGACATCTGGCCCGTACGTACAACCTGGTCACCGACTTCGGGAAGATCGCCGACCCGATCGCCGACAAGGCGATCATGGCCGCCGGACTGATCTGCCTGTCGGGTCTGGGCGACCTGCCGTGGTGGGTGACGGCGGTGATCCTGGCGCGCGAGCTGGGGATCACGCTGATGCGCTTCTGGGTGATCCGGCACGGGGTGATCCCGGCCAGCCGGGGCGGCAAGATGAAGACCCTCGCCCAGGGCACGGCGGTCGGCATGTACGTGCTCATGCTCACCGGCCCGCTGGCGACGTTGCGCTTCTGGGTGATGGCGGTGGCGGTCGTGCTGACCGTCGTCACCGGTCTGGATTATGTGCGACAGGCGGTCGTGCTGAGGCGCAAGGGGATCGCGGCCGAGCGGGACGCCGACGGTGCGGGGGCGACGGAGGCTTCGGCGCGATGAGCGCGGTGGCCGCCGGCGTCCTCGGTCTGCTCGCGGAGCGCGGCCAGACGCTGGCCGCCGCCGAGTCGCTCACCGGCGGTCTCGTGGCCGCGGAGCTGACCGGGGTGCCCGGGGCGTCCCGTGCCTTCCGCGGCTCCGTCACCGCCTACGCGACCCCCCTCAAGCACGAGCTGCTGGGGGTGGACGCCGGCCTGCTGCGGGAGCGCGGGGCGGTGGATCCCGAGGTCGCGGTGCAGATGGCACGGGGTGCGCGGGAGCGACTGGGCGCCGACTGGGGGATGGCGACGACCGGGGTCGCGGGGCCGGATCCGCAGGACGGACAGCCCGTGGGGACCGTCTACGTGGCGGTCGCCGGACCCGCCACGACAGGCGCGGCGGCCGGGAAAGTGGTGTCGTTGAGATTGAACGGCGATCGCGCGGAAATCCGTAGAGAGAGTGTGCGGAGCGTCCTGGAACTGCTCCACGCGGAACTCTCGGGAAATGCGCGGACACAGGATACGGAACAGAACGGGGGGAATTGATGTTTGCAGCCCTGAGTGAACACGACATCGCTCCCCGCACGGCCGCGGCGCGAGGCGGTACGGTGGGGCGTGAAGGATGCGGCTACGCGGTCCGAGGAGGGAGCCACCGATGATTCTGCTCCGTCGCCTGTTGGGTGACGTGCTGCGTCGGCAGCGCCAGCGCCAGGGCCGTACTCTGCGCGAAGTCTCCTCGTCCGCCCGAGTCTCGCTCGGCTATCTCTCCGAGGTGGAGCGGGGGCAGAAGGAGGCATCCTCCGAGCTGCTCTCCGCGATCTGCGACGCGCTGGACGTACGGATGTCCGAGCTCATGCGCGAAGTGAGCGACGAGCTGTCACTGGCCGAACTGGCCGAGTCGGCGGCTTCCAGCGAACCGGTGCCGTCGCCGGTCCGTCCGATGCTCAATTCGGTGTCGGTGACGTCGGTGGCCGGTGTGCCCACCGAGCGGGTGACCATCAAGGCGCCCGCCGAGGCCGTGGACGTCGTCGCCGCCTGAACCCCCGAACGGGTCGAAGCCCCGGTCGGTGCCCCTCCCCAGGGGTGCCGGTCGGGGCTTCGTCGTGACGCTCTGTCGCTTGGGGGTGTTTTGTTTGAGATGCCGGACTCCGGACAGGCGTGCCATGGTGGGGGATACGTACGACTGGTTGGAGATTCGGCATGTCTGTCGTGAAGAGCCCGCTGTCCGGGACCGACCTCAAGACGGTCGGCAACGCCCTCCAGGGCGCCCTGGTCGACCTCGTCGACCTGGCGCTGGTCGCCAAGCAGGTGCACTGGAACGTCGTCGGACCGCGCTTCCGCTCCGTCCACCTCCAGCTGGACGAGGTGGTGGACACCGCCCGGCTGCACTCCGACACGGTGGCCGAGCGGGCCTCGGCGGTCGGGGTCAACCCCGACGGGCGGGCCGCGACGGTGGCCTCCGGCAGTGCGATCGGTACGGTGCCGGAGGGCTGGATCAAGGACGCGGAGGCCGTGCGGATCCTGGTGACCTCGCTCGGTGCCGTCATCACCCGGATGCGGGAGCGGGTGGAGGCCACCGGTGACCCCGACCCCGTCAGCCAGGACATCCTCATCTCCCTCACGGCCGATCTCGAAAAGCACTCGTGGATGTTCCAGGCAGAGAGTGCCTAGGCGGCCGGCATGGCGATACGCGCGACGGGGAGCGGGGCCGCGGACGCCGTGACGTGCGGTGTGCGCGGGGGCGAGGTGCGTCGGAGTGGTTCCCGGGGCGGCCCCCTGGGTGGTGTCCGGGGCGCACGGTGTCCCGCGCGTGGAGGCGTCCGCCGGATCGCGCGCGGGGTGCGCGCCGGAGCTGACACCGGTGCGCCCTCCCGCAGGGTGATCCTGCCGGTCTAGCGTCGAGCGCAGGAGGCGGCCATGGTACGGCGACGGGTTCCGCTGGTGACGCTCACGCTGATCGCGGTCGGACTGGTGGTCGGGGGGCTCTGGTGGTGGGCGGTGCTGCGCCTGCTGCTGGTGCCGGGGGATTCCGGACCGGTTGAGGGGGCGGTGGCCGCGGGCGGCTGGGGGCTGAGCCTGCTGCCGGTGCACGTGGCCGCCTCCTCGCGGCCGGTACGGCTCACCAGGGCATGGCGACACCGCCGTTCGGGCGCAGGATCTGGCCCGTCGTGAACGAGGAGGCGTCGCAGGCGAGATGGAGGACCGCGTGGGCGATGTCCTCGGGCTCGCCCACCCGCCGCAGAGGTGAGTGACGGACCATCGCGGCCTCGGCCTGCTCCTGGGCCGCGGGTTCATGACGGTCCGTCATGGGCGTGCGGATCCAGCCGGGAGCGACCGCGTTGACCCTGATGCCGTGCGGGCCCGCCTCGACCGCGAGCGTCTTGGTGAGCTGGACGACGGCCGCCTTGGCGACGCTGTAGCAGAGCAGGCCGGGGCTGGCGGTGTCCATCGCGCCCGAGGCCATGGTGACGATCGACCCCCGGGTGCCGGACGCGATCATCGAGCGGGCCGCCTCCTGGCAGGCGTGGAGCACGCCCTTGAAGTTGACGGCGAGGACGCGGTCGAGGTCTTCCTCGCGGGTCTCCAGGACCGTGCTGGTGTGCATGATCCCGGCGACCGCCGCCATCACGTGCAGGGGGCCCGCCGCGTCGACGGCGGCGGCGAGCGAGGACCGGTCGGTCACGTCGAGGGGGTGGATTCGGGCCGTGCCGCCTTCGCGGGCGATCAGGGCGGCCGTCTCCTTCAGGCCCGGCTCGTCGCGGTCCGCGAGGTGCAGGGACGCGCCCGCCCGGGCGAGGAGGACGGCGCTCGCGCGCCCGATGCCGCTCGCGGCGCCCGTCACGAACGCGGTGCGGCCGGTGAGGTCGTACGCCGAGAGGTTCATGGCGGGACCGTACGACCGGATCTGACAGGTCGTCAATTGTGTGGTGGGTGCGGGTCCCCGGGAATTCCCTCGGGGCCGTGCTGGCAGCCCGGGCACCAGTAGGTCACGCGGTCGCCCAGCTCCGCCTTGTGGACGGCGGTGCCGCAGCGGAGGCAGGGGTGCCCCCCGCGGCCGTAGACGTGGAGCGGGGTGCCGGGACGGCGGGTGGTCGTGGTGCGCCGCTCCGGGTGGTCCTTGTTCGCCTCCAGGAGGCGGTGGGCCGTCGCCACCAGGCGGGGCGGGACGCCCGGGTCCAGCTCGCCGACCGGGAGCCACGGGGTGACCGCCGCCAGGAAGGCCAGCTCCGACTTGTAGACGTTCCCGATGCCGGCGAGATTGCGCTGGTCGAGCAGGGCCTCACCGAGGGTGCGGGACGGGTCGGCGAGGAGCCGGCGCACCGCCTCCTCCGGGTCCCAGTCCGGGCCGAGCAGATCGGGGCCCAGATGGCCGACGGCCCGGGCCTCCTCCGCGGTGCGGATCAGCTCCAGGACCGGGAGGCGGTAGCCGTACGCGGTGTGCTCCTCGTTCCCCAGGACGGCGCGGATCTGGTGCTCGGGACCGCCGCGCGGGCGCGCACCGGTCGCGTACACCCTCCACGCCCCGTCCATCCGCAGGTGCGAGTGGAGGGTGAGCCCGCCGTCGATCCGGGTCAGGAGGTGCTTGCCGCGCGGGGTGACGTCCAGGACCGCGCGGCCGGTGAGATCGGCGGTCGCGAAGCGGGGCACCCGCAGGTCGGCGCGGGTCAGCACCCGCCCGGCGAGCGCGGAGTGCAGCCGGCGGGCGACCTGCCAGACGGTGTCTCCCTCGGGCAAGGGGTCGGTCCTCCTCGGGTCTCGGCCGTCAGGGTCTGAGGCGCAGGCCCCGGGGGGTGGCCAGGAAGCCGGCCGTCTCCAGGGGGCGGGCCAGGGGGGAGGTCAGGGCCGTCGCGCCGTTGATCCGCTCGACCGTGACCGTGCCCAGGGCGCCCGCCCGGGCCGCCTCGGCCAGGGCCCCGGCCGCCGCCGCGAGGGCGGGGGCGTCCGGCTCCGTCGGCCAGGAGAGCACGGTCTTGCCGCCGCGCTCCACGTACAGGGTCAGCTCGCCGTCGACCAGGACCACCAGGGCCCCCGCCTTGCGGCCGGGCTTGTGGCCGGCGCCGGTCGGCGGCTCCGGCCACGACAGGGCGGCCCCGTACGCGTTCGCCGGATCGGCCGCGGCCAGCACCACCGCCCGCGGGCCCGCGGCGGCCTCGGCGCCCCGGTCCCGGGCGGTCGCCGCCGCCCGCAGCCGGTCCACGGCCCCGTCCATCGCGAACTGGGCCGCGCCGAGACCCTCCACCACGTAGCCGCGCCGGGCCTGCCCGCTGTCCTCGAAGGCGGCCAGGATCCGGTACACCGCGGAGAAGCCGCCCTCGACGCCCTCGGCGGCGACGGCCCCGCGGGTCACCACGCCGTGCCGGTCCAGGAGGGTGCGGGCCAGCGCGTGCGCCCGGTGGGTCGGCTCGGGCTCTGCGGGAGGCAGCAGCGCCCAGCGGCCCGAGACCGTCGGCGGGCCCGACCGGGAGGCCGGACGGGCGGCGCCCAAGGTCCCGAACCGCCCGCGCGGCACCGTGCGGCGGGCCCGGTGGGCGGTCGATCCCGCGGTGCGGCCCGAGCCCAGGAGGGAGCGCAGCGGCGCCGCGGTGTCGTTGGTGAGCCGGCCCGACCAGGCCAGGTCCCACAGGGCGTCGGCGAGCTGGGGGTCGGTGGCGTCCGGGTGGGTCGTGATCCGGACCTGGTCGGCGATCTGGCGGAAGAACAGGCCGTACCCGCCGGACAGGGCCGTCAGGACCGACTCGTGGAGCGCGGTGAGCTCCAGCGGACGCGGCGGGGGCAGCAGCAGCGGAGCCGCGTCCGCGAGGTAGAGCGAGACCCAGCCGTCCTTGCCGGGCAGCGAGCCCGCACCGGCCCAGAGCACCTCGCCGGTGGTGGTCAGCTCGTCGAGCATCGCCGGGGAGTAGTCCCGGACCCGGGAGGGCAGGACCAGCTTCTCCAGGGCCGACGCCGGCACGGGCGCGCCCTGGAGCTGCTCGATCGCCCGGGCCAGGCCGTCGATCCCGCGCAGACCGCCGCCGCCGAGGTGCTGCCACTGCGGCAGGAAGGTCGCGAGGGCGGCCGGGGGCACCGGCTCCAGCTCCTGGCGCAGGGCCGCCAGGGAGCGGCGGCGCAGCCGGCGCAGGACGGCGGCGTCGCACCACTCCTGGCCGATGCCCGAGGGATGGAACTCGCCCTGGACGACCCGGCCCGCCGAGGCGAGGCGCTGGAGGGCGCCGTCCGTGACGGCGGCGCCGAGACCGAAGCGGGCGGCGGCCTGCGAGGAGGTGAAGGGGCCGTGGGTGCGGGCGTACCGGGCGAGGAGGTCGCCGAGCGGGTCCTTCACCGGCTCGGTGAACGCCTCGGGGACGCCGAGCGGAAGCGCCGTGCCGAGGGCGTCCCGCAGCCGGCCCGCGTCCTCGATCGCCGCCCAGTGCTCGGTGCCCGCGATCCTCACCGCGATCGCGCGCCGGGAGCGGGCCAGCTCCCGCACCCAGCCCTCCTCTCCACCGCGCGCGGCCAGCTCGGCGTCGGTCAGCGGGCCGAGGACGCGGAGCAGGTCCGCCACGCCCTCGGAGTCCTTGATCCGCCGGTCCTCGGTGAGCCACTGGAGCTCCCGCTCCAGCTCGGCCAGCACCTCGGGGTCGAGCAGCTCGCGCAGCTCCGCCTGGCCCAGCAGCTCCGCGAGGAGCCGGGAGTCCAGGGAGAGCGCGGCCGCCCGGCGCTCGGCGAGCGGGGAGTCGCCCTCGTACAGGAACTGCGCCACGTAACCGAAGAGCAGGGAGCGGGCGAAGGGGGACGGCTCGGGGGTGGTGACCTCGACGAGGCGGACCCGGCGGGCCTCGATGTCGCCCATCAGCTCCGTCAGGCCGGGGACGTCGAAGACGTCCTGGAGGCATTCGCGGACGGCTTCGAGGACGATCGGGAAGGAGCCGAACTCGCTCGCCACCTGGAGCAGTTGGGAGGCCCGCTGGCGCTGCTGCCAGAGCGGGGTGCGCTTCCCCGGGTTCCGCTTCGGCAGCAGCAGGGCGCGGGCGGCGCACTCGCGGAAGCGGGAGGCGAACAGCGCGGAGCCGCCCACCTGGTCGGTGACGATCCGCGCGACCTCGCCCTTGTCGAAGACCGTGTCCGCCGCGCCCACCGGCGCCTGGTCCGCGTCGTACACCGTGTCCTGGTGACGGCCCGGGTCGACCGGCTCGTGGTCCAGCAGGTCGAGCCCCATGTCGAGGCCCATCAGATCGGCGTCGGGCAGGCGCAGGACGATGCCGTCGTCCGCGTGCATCACCTGCGCGTCCATGCCGTACCGCTCGGCGAGCCGGGCGCCCAGCGCCAGCGCCCACGGTGCGTGCACCTGCGCCCCGAAGGGGGAGTGGACGACGACCCGCCAGTCGCCCAGCTCGTCGCGGAAGCGCTCCACCAGGATCGTGCGGTCGTCCGGCACATGGCCGCACGCCTCCCGCTGCTCCCCCAGGTACGCCAGGACGTTCTCCGCCGCCCAGGAGTCCAGGCCCGCCGCGATCAGCCGCAGCCGGGCTTCCTCCTCGCCGAGCGCGCCCAGCTTGCGCAGGAACGCGCCGACCGCGCGGCCCAGTTCGAGCGGGCGGCCCAGCTGGTCGCCCTTCCAGAACGGCAGCCGGCCCGGCACGCCCGGCGCCGGTGACACCAGGACCCGGTCACGGGTGATGTCCTCGATCCGCCAGGAGGTGGTGCCCAGCGTGAAGACGTCGCCGACCCGCGACTCGTACACCATCTCCTCGTCGAGCTCGCCGACCCGGCCGCCGCCCTTCTTCGGGTCCGACCCGGCGAGGAACACCCCGAACAGGCCCCGGTCGGGGATGGTGCCGCCGGAGGTGACCGCGAGGCGCTGCGCCCCCGGACGGCCGGTGACCGTGCCCGCCACCCGGTCCCAGACCACGCGCGGGCGCAGCTCGGCGAAGGCGTCCGAGGGATAGCGGCCGGCGAGCATGTCGAGCACGCCCGTGAAGGCCGATTCCGGGAGGGAGGCGAAGGGGGCGGCCCGGCGCACCACCGTCAGCAGGTCGTCCACCTGCCAGCTGTCGAGGGCGACCATCGCGACCAGCTGCTGGGCGAGCACGTCCAGCGGGTTGGCGGGGATCCGCAGGGACTCGATGGAGCCCGAGCGCATCCGCTCCGTGACCACGGCCGCCTGCACCAGGTCGCCCCGGTACTTGGGGAACACCACGCCCGTGGAGACCGCCCCGACCTGGTGGCCGGCGCGGCCCACGCGCTGGAGGCCGGAGGCCACCGAGGGCGGCGACTCGACCTGGACGACCAGGTCGACCGCGCCCATGTCGATGCCGAGCTCCAGGCTGGAGGTGGCGACCACCGCGGGCAGCCGGCCCGCCTTCAGGTCCTCCTCGACCTGGGCGCGCTGCTCCTTGGAGACCGAGCCGTGGTGGGCGCGGGCGAGCAGCGGCGGCGCGCCCTTCGCCGCGCCCGACTGGGCCATGATCTCGGCGGGCGGGGTGCCTTCGGGGGCGGGCTCGCCGGTGGCCCGCTCGTAGGCGATCTCGTTCAGCCGGTTGCAGAGCCGCTCGGCGAGGCGCCGGGAGTTGGCGAAGACGATCGTGGAGCGGTGGGCCTGGACGAGGTCGGCGATCCGCTCCTCCACGTGCGGCCAGATCGACGGCTTGTCCCCGCCGTCCTCGCCCTCCGAGGCGGGGGAGCCGCCCAGCTCGCCCATGTCCTCCACGGGAACCACGACGGAGAGGTCGAACTCCTTGCCCGACGGCGGTTGCACGATCTCCACCTGGCGGCCGGGGGAGAGGAAGCGGGCGACCTCGTCGACCGGGCGGACCGTGGCCGACAGGCCGATCCGGCGCGCGGGCCGGGGCAGCAGCTCGTCGAGCCGCTCCAGGGTGAGGGCCAGATGCGCGCCGCGCTTGGTCCCGGCGACGGCGTGGACCTCGTCCAGGATGACGGTCTCCACCCCGGACAACGCCTCCCGGGCGGCCGAGGTCAGCATCAGGAAGAGCGACTCGGGGGTGGTGATCAGGATGTCCGGCGGCCTGGTGGCGAGCGCGCGGCGCTCGGCGGGCGGGGTGTCGCCGGACCGGATGCCGACCCGCACGTCCGGCTCGGGCCGCCCGAGCCGGACGGCCTCCTGGCGGATGCCGGTCAGGGGCGAGCGGAGATTGCGCTCCACGTCGACGGCGAGCGCCTTCAGCGGGGAGACGTACAGCACCCGGCAGCGCTTCTTCGGCTCGGCGGGGACGGGCGCGGACGCCAGCCGGTCCAGGGAGGCGAGGAAGGCCGCGAGCGTCTTGCCCGAGCCGGTCGGCGCCACGACGAGCACGTCCGAGCCCGCCCCGATGGCCCGCCAGGCACCCTCCTGGGCGGCGGTGGGCGCGGCGAACGCCCCGGTGAACCACCCGCGGGTGGCCGGGGAGAAGTCTTCGAGCGCGGACGTGACCATGCCCCCCATCGTGCACCCGGCCACCGACAACCGCCGGGACCTGGGGAAAACCGTGCCCGTGACCGGGTCGGCCCGGTCGTCGCCGGGAAGGGCGCGGGCGCAGAATGGAGGCATGGCGAGGGGCGAGCGGGCACGGTACTGGCAGTACGCCGAGCTGCCGGGGGTCGATCTGCTGCACGCCCACTACATCCAGAAGACCTTCTCCCGCCACACCCACGAGACCTTCGTCTACGCCGCGATCACCGAGGGCGTCGAGTCGTTCCACTCCGGGAACGAACTGGTCCACGCCGGGCCGGGACAGATCGCCCTGGTGAACCCCGACACCCCGCACACCGGGTACGCGGGCGTGCCCGAGGGCTGGACCTACCGCACGATCTACCCCGACGCGGAGCTCATCCGCGCCATCGCCGCCGACGTCCTCGACGTCCGCGCCCCGGTCGGCTTCACCCGGCCCGTCGTCGACGACCCGTACGCCGCCCAGCTCGTCATCGGCGTGCACCGGGCCGCGGAGGAGGGCAACGCGCTCGCCGCCGACAGTCTGCTCCGCCTGGTCACCGCGCGGCTGCTGCGCAGCCACGGCGGCCGGCTGCGCCCGTCGGCGCCCCGCGGCGCGGGGGCCGGGGCCGCCGCACGCGCGCGTGCCGTCCTGGAGGAGCGGATGGCCGAGCCGCCCACCCTGGAGCGGCTCGCCACCGACCTGGGCACCAGCCCCTTCGCGCTGCTGCGGGCCTTCCGCGCCGAGTACGGCATGCCGCCGCACACCTGGCTCACGGACGCGCGGGTGCGGCGGGCCCGGCGGCTGCTGGACGCCGGGACGCCACCGGCCGAGGCGGCCGTCGCCGTCGGCTTCACGGACCAGCCCCACCTCAACCGGCACTTCACCCGCAGCGTGGGCGTCCCTCCCGGGGCCTACCAGCGCTCCCGGGGCGTGGACCTGCGGGGCGCGGGGCGCAAGAACGTACAAGACGGGTCGTGGCAGGCTCCGTAACGTCTCGGACGTGGCAGAACAGACAGCACCCCCCGCCACGGGGGACATACATGACCATTCACCCGCCAGGTCGGCCGGTGGGGCGGGCAAGGCCGACTCCGCCGTCGTCAGGGACGCGCTCGGCGTCGGCGTCGCCGTCGGACTCTCCGGCTTCGCCTTCGGGGTGACCTCGGCGGGGGCCGGGCTCACCCTCCTCCAGGCCTGCGCGCTCAGCCTGCTCGTCTTCACGGGAGCCTCGCAGTTCGCCCTCGTCGGCGCCCTCGCCGCCGGCGGGAACCCCTTCACGGCCGCCGCCGGCGCCTTCTTCCTCGGCACCCGCAACGCCTTCTACGGGCTGCGCCTCTCCCAGCTCCTCGCCCTGCCGAAGTCCGCGAAGCCGTTCGCCGCGCAGTGGGTCATCGACGAGACCACCGCCGTCGCCCTCGCCCAGCCGGACCGCAGGTCCGCCCGGATCGGCTTCACCGTCACCGGGCTCACCCTCTACGTCCTGTGGAACCTCACCACCCTGCTCGGCGCGCTCGGCGCGGAGGCCCTCGGCGACACCGCCGCCTGGGGCCTGGACGCCGCCGGACCGGCGGTCTTCCTCGCCCTGCTCGCCCCGATGCTCAAGACCGCGACCGAGCGGGCCACCGCCGGGATCGCCGTCGTCCTCGGCCTGGGCCTGCTGCCCGTGCTCCCGGCCGGCGTGCCCGTCCTGGTCTCGGCGCTCGCCGCCCCGGCCGTCCTCTGGTTCCAGGGCCGCGGGGCACGGAGGCGGCGCAGCGACACGGAAACGGAGGACGTCCGATGAACGGCACCCACGTCTGGCTCGCGATCGGCCTCACCGTCGCCGGCTGCTACCTGGTCAAGCTGATCGGCCTGCTCGTCCCGGCACAGACCCTGGAGCGGCCGCTCGTCCAGCGGCTCGCGGCCCTGCTCCCCGTCGCCCTGCTCGCGGCGCTCACCGCCCAGCAGACCTTCGCCACGGGGTCGGCCCTCACCCTGGACGCCCGGGTCGCCGGTGTCGCCGCCGCCGCGCTCGCGCTCGTCCTGCGCGCGCCCTTCCTGGTCGTCGTGGGCGCCGCCGTGGTGGTGACCGCGGGGGTGCGGGCCCTGGGCGGGTGAGCGGGGGACCGTCGTACGACTTCGGCCGCCTGGGCCGCGCCCGGGCGGCCCAGGCCGCCCAGGCCGCCCGGGGTCGCTGGGGGTCGCTGGGGGTCGCTTGGTCGACCGGTGGGGCGCGGGCCCCGGGCGGCTGGGCCGGGACCGTACGAACCGGGTCGACCGGTCCCACGCGCGCGTGGGGGCGGGATCAGCCGTCCAGGGGCCGCCCGTAGGCGCGCAGGGTGCGCAGGGCCTCGATCGTGACGATCGGCCGCCACTCCAGGGCCGAGCCCGGCGCCCAGGCCCGCCACCGGATCGGCCAGCCGCCGTCCTCCTCCTGCTCCGCCGCGAGGAAGTCCAGGGAACGGGACAGCTCCGCGTCGGTGAACCAGCCCCGGGCGAGCGAGTCCGGCACGTGCGCGTAGTCGTGCGGATAGTGGTGCTCGCCGGGCGCGTACCCGTCGGCCACCGGGAACTCCTCCGGGCGGTCAGGGTCGAGGACCGCGAGCCGCTGCTCGCGCACCAGCCGCCCGAGCCGGTCGGCCGCCGCCTCGGCCCGCGGCCGGTCCGGCGCCGAGTCGAGGAAGGCCACCGCCGCCCGTACCTCGTACGGATGGGACTTCTCCAGGGACTCCACCGCCGCCCAGCAGAACTCGGTGGCCCGGAACAGCCAGGCGTGCCAGACCTGGTTGCGGTGGAGCGTGCCGACCACCGGGCCCGTCGACAGCAGTTCCCCGGGCGGGTCGTCGACGACCGGCACGAACGGCGCCGAAGGGTAGCCGCGCTGGGAGGGGTGGATCGCGGGGAGCGCCCCCTCGTGGGTGGAGACCGCCGTCAGATAGCGGCAGATCCGCTCCATCCGCAGTCCGCCGCAGCGCCCGATGGAGTCCAGGACCCGCAGCGCGTGCGCGGTGTGCAGCGGCTGACTGACCGGACCCCGCAGATCCGGTTCGAGCCCGTGGCCGTAACCGCCGTCCTCGTCGAGGTACGCGGTCAGGGCCGCCTCCACCTGGTCCGCGCCGCCGCGCAGGAAGTGGTAGGCGAAACGGCGCTGTTCGAGCACCCGGGCCGTCAGCCAGACGAACCGCTCGGCGCGGGCCAGCGGCGACCCGGGGGCCGCCGTGGGAGAGGGCGGGGAGGAGAGGGGTTTTTCGGCCATGTTCCGACCGTAGGGCGGAACCGCGCGGTGGCAAGCCCCGGCGGGCGGGCTGCACTCTTGGGAGCGGGATACTGGGGTCATGCGGTTGACGATTTTCTGGGAACGGATGGCCGATCACTTCGGCGCCGGGTACGCCGACTCCTTCGCGCGTGACCACGTCCTGTCCGAACTGGGCGGCCGGACCGTCCACGAGGCGCTGGACGCCGGCTGGGACGCGAAGGACGTGTGGCGGGTGGTCTGCGGCGCCATGGACGTCCCGGCCGAGAAGCGCTGAGGGCGTCTTGGGAGGATCCGCTCCGACCCCGGGCGGATTGTCCGCCGGGTGCGCGAGACTTGCGGGGTGGCCCCGACTGACGACACCGAGATGACCGCCCGGAATCCCTCCGCGACGCCCGCCCCCGCCCGGAGCGAGCCGCCCGACGCGAGTGCGGCGCCCGGCGCGAGTGCGTCGCCCGGCGTCCCCGCGGCCGGCTCGGGAGGGCGGCCACCCACCGAGGTCCCCGCCACCCCCGCGGCGCCCGGCGCGCGCATGCCCCGCTGGCTGCCCCGCGCGATGGTCCTCGCCCTGGCCCTCTACGCCTGCTTCCAACTCGGCGACTGGGCCTTCCACCAGCTCGTCGGCCTGCTCGTCAACATCCTGCTCGCCTTCTTCCTCGCCCTCGCCATCGAACCGGCCGTCGGCCGTATGGCGGCGCGCGGGATGCGCCGGGGACTCGCCACCTTCCTCGTCTTCTTCGGAGTCCTCGCCGTCGGCATCGGTTTCGTCGTGCTGCTCGGTTCGATGCTCGCGGGCCAGATCGTCGACATGGTCGAGAACTTCCCCAAGTACCTCGACTCGCTCATCAACTGGATCAACCAGACCTTCCACACCGAGCTGTCCCGGGTCGAGGTCCAGGACAGCGTGCTCAAGTCGGACTGGCTGCAGAAGTACGTGCAGAACAGCGCCACCGGTGTCCTGGACGTCTCCGCGACCGTCCTCGGCGGGCTCTTCAGGCTGCTGACGATCTTCCTCTTCGCCTTCTACTTCGCCGCCGACGGCCCCCGCCTGCGGCGAAGTCTCTGCTCCGTCCTGCCGCCCGCCCGCCAGGCGGAGGTGCTGCGCGCCTGGGAGATCGCGGTCGACAAGACCGGCGGCTACCTCTACTCGCGCGGCCTGATGGCCCTCATCTCCGGCGTCGCGCACTTCGTCCTCTTCGAGATCCTGGACGTGCCCTACGCCCCCGCCCTCGCGGTCTGGGTCGGGCTGGTCTCGCAGTTCATCCCCACCATCGGCACCTACCTGGCCGGTGCGCTGCCGATGCTGATCGCCTTCACCGTGAACCCCTGGTACGCGCTGTGGGTGCTCGGCTTCGTCGTGGTCTACCAGCAGTTCGAGAACTACGTCCTCCAGCCGAAGCTCACCTCCAAGACGGTCGACATCCACCCGGCGGTGGCCTTCGGCTCGGTGATCGCCGGCACCGCCCTGCTCGGCGCGGTCGGCGCGCTGATCGCCATCCCGGCCGTGGCCACCCTCCAGGCCTTCCTCGGGGCGTACGTGAAGCGGTACGACGTCATGGACGACCCGCGGGTGCACGGCCACCGGCGGTACGGCGAGGCGGTCGTGGCCCGGCTCCAGAAGGCCCTCCAGCACAAGAAGGAGAACCAGAACACCGACGGCGACGCCTGACGGGCCGGTTCACCGGGGTGGGGGGCGGGTCCACTGGTGCGAGGGGCCGGCTCACCGGTGAGAGGGGGCGGCCCACCGGTACGAGGGGCGGGCTCACCGGTACGAGGGGGTGGGTTCACAGGTACGAGGGGCCGGTGACACGGCCCCGGAAGGTGTACCAGACCCACGCCTGGACGGTGACGAGCAGCGGGGTGACCAGCACCAGCGCGGGGACGAGCAGGTCCAGCGTCCCGGGCGCCGCCGCCCGCTCGGCCAGCGGCAGCGCCGTACCCGCCCAGAGCGGCAGCCCGGCCAGCGGGACGGCGGTGAGGGCGAGCGGGTGCCAGGGCCTTCCGGCTCGCCCCACCAGCCGCCGGGCCCGCTGGTAGGGGGCGCCGGTGAGCCTCAGCGAGGCGAAGCCGAGGCCGTGCGCCGCGAAGAGGGCGGCGACGGCCGGAGCGACCGCGAGGGCGACGGGCCCGTCGGCGGGCTCGTACGGCCTGCCGGTGAGGAGGGCCGCGAGCAGCAGGCCCCAGGACAGGGCGACCGTCCAGCTGCCGGCCGTCACCGCGGCGTCGCAGGCCGCCCGCCAGCGGGGTCCCGGGCCCCGGCCACGGGACCACAGCCCCGCGTCCCGGACGATCCACCCGGCCAGGAGTGCCACGAGGACCGGTGCCTGACCACTGAGCAGCTCGCCCTCCAGGGAGGGGAAGCAGCCGACGAGGACGCCGGCGGTGGCGACCAGCCACACCTCGTTCCCCAGGAAGAAGGGGGCGAAGGAGGCGAGGACGAGTCTGCGCTCGGCGTCGCCGCGGCCGAGCCAGGGCAGCAGCATGCCGCTGCCGACGTCCGTGCCGGCGAGCACGGACCAGCCGGTGGCACAGCAGGCGAGCAGGACGACGGCGAGGGTTTCCACGGTTCTCCTCGGGCCCGGGGCGGGTGACGGGTCGGTACGGGGTCCGACGGTGGGTTCGGGCAGCGGTCCGACGGTGGGTTCAAGCAGCGGTTCGGCGGCGGGCTCGGTGGCGCGGGCCGGTACCGGGCTCGGTGACGGGAGTTCAGTAACGGGGCAGGGACGCGGCCGGGACCGGCGGGGAATGCTCCGGGGCGCGCTCGTCCCGGCCGAGGCCCGTGTCGACCGGGCCCCGGCGGGCGTGCCGGGCGATCAGCCAGGCGTTGAGGACGGCGAGCAGCAGGAAGAGCGTGGCGAACACGGCCAGCGAGAGCCGCATCGTGCCGGGGGAGAGCGCGGAGACGGCGTCCTCGGTTCTGAGCAGGCCGTACACGACCCAGGGCTGACGGCCCGACTCGCGGAAGACCCAGCCGCCGATCATGGCGAGGTACGGCAGCGGCACGGACGCCATCAGGACCAGGTGCCAGAGCCGGAACCGCAGGACGACCTTCCGGAACGCGGCCAGGACGACCCCGGCGAAACAGAGGTACATCATCAGGCCGAAGGCGATCAGCATCACCAGGCCGCCGCCCCGGGTCCACGCCTCGGAGGGCAGGTAGTCGCCGGGGCCGAAGCGGGCCGCCGACTCGGCCTGCACCCGGGCGATCTCGGCCGCCTGCCCCCGGAAGACGGCCGCCTTCATGGGCTGGAAGGAGGCGAGGGACGCGAACTGGAGCCCGCCGCTGACCGCAGCCGCCACCAGCGCGGGCGCCGCGACGTAGACCCCGGTCCGCAGGCTCCGCCGGAAGAAGTCCGCCTCCGCCGAGCGCCGGAAGAGGTGGTGGGCGCTGACGCCGGCCATGAAGAAGCCCGCGGTGAGCAGCGCGCCGGCGAGGACGTGCGCGAGCGGGAGGAGGGCGGCGGGGTTGGTGAGGACCGCGGCCGGATCGGTCAGGACCAGTTCGCCGCCCTCGGAGCCGTACCCCACCGGATGGTTGAGGAAGCCGTTGGAGACGAGGATCCAGTACGCGGAGAGGTAGGCGGTCAGGACGACGACCCAGATCGTCGCCAGGTGCGCCCAGCGGCCGAGCCGGTGCCAGCCGAAGATCCACAGGCCGAGGAAGGTGGACTCGACGAAGAACGCGACGAGCGTCTCCACGGCCAGCGACGCGCCGAGGATGTTCCCCGCCTCGTGGGTGAGGCCGCTCCACGCCATGCCGAACTGGAACTCCATGACGAGACCGGTGACGATCCCGACCGCGTAGTTGATCACGTACAGCTGGCCCCAGAAGCGGACCTGGCGGGCGTCCTCCGGGCGCCGGGTGAGCGTGGCGCGGGTCTGGAGGACGGCCACGATCGTCCCGAGGCCCAGCGTGAGGGCGACGAAGAGGAAGTGGCCCGCGGCGGTGAGGCCGAACTGCAGCCGCGCGAGATCGAGTACGTCCTGATGCACTCCGCCAGCATGCTCGGACGGCCCCCGGCACCACATCTGACCAGGGATGACAATCACGGGCGGGCGTCGTACATCCCCGGGTTGACGGGGCCGGCCGGGCGTACCACGAAAGTTGATCGGGGCGGCCCCGGACCCTTAGGGGGAAGGCTCTGGGGCGGGCCGGGGAAGGCCCCGGGAAGGCCCCGGGAAGGCCCGGAGGTCGGGCAGGCCCGGACCAGGGGCTTCCCCGGGCCGGGCCGCGGGGGAGGGTCAGGCCAGCCAGCCGGGGGTGATCATCCCTGACTCGTAGGCCAGGACGACCAGTTGCGCCCGGTCCCGGACCTCCAGCTTGGTCATGATCCGGCTGACGTGGGTCTTGGCGGTGGCGGGGGAGAGGACGAGCCGGCCCGCGATCTCGTCGTTGGACAGACCGGCCCCGACCAGGCCCAGCACCTCCCGTTCGCGGTCGGTGAGGGCGTCCAGGCGCGGTGCGGGGTCGGGGCGGCGGCCGGACGGGTCGGCGCGCCCGGCGAACTCGGCGATCAGGCGGCGGGTCACCGCCGGGGCGATCAGGGCGTCGCCGCGGGCCACGACCCGTACCGCGTGCAGCAGTTCCATCGGCTCGGTGTCCTTGACGAGGAACCCGGACGCGCCGGCGCGCAGCGCCCCGTACACGTGCTCGTCCTCGTCGAAGGTGGTCAGGATGACGACCTTCACGCCGTCGGACCGGGGGTCGGCGATGATGCGGCGGGTGGCCTCCAGGCCGTCGAGGACGGGCATCCGGATGTCCATGAGGACGACGTCCGGGCGGAGTTCGGCGGCGAGCGCGACGGCCGCCGCTCCGTCGCCCGCCTCGCCGACGACCTCGATGTCGTCCTCGTCGGAGAGGATCGACCGGAATCCCGCCCGGACGAGGGTCTGGTCGTCGGCGAGCACGACGCGGATCATGCGTGCGTCCCTTCCTGAGGGGTGAGGGTCGTGGGGAGGCGGGCGTCGACGACGAAGCCGCCGTCGGCCGGTCCGGCGGTGAGCGTGCCGCCGAGGGCGCGGGCCCGTTCGGCCATGCCCCGGACGCCGCTGCCGGCGGAGGCCCGGGTGTCGGCGGAGGTGTCGGTGTCGGTGTCGGCGTCGGCGGAGGCCTGGGTGCCTTCGGTGTCGGCGGAGGTCCCGGTGTCGGCGGAGGTCCCGCCGCCGTCGTGCCCGTCGGGGGGTGGCTGCGGGTTCCCGCCGTCGTCCGCGATCCGGAGCCGTACCGTGCCGCTCTCCGGCTCCCAGTCCAGGGTGACGGTGACGGCCGAGGCGGCGGAGTGGCGGGTCACGTTCGTGAGCGACTCCTGCACGATGCGGTACGCGGCGAGGTCCACGGGCGGCGGCAGCGGGACGGGCGTGCCCGTGACCCGGGTGCGGACGTCGAGACCGGCGGCGCGGGCCCGGGCCGTGAGCTCGCCGAGCAGGGCCAGTCCGGAGGCGGGCGGGGCGGTCGGCGCGGCCTCGTCGGCGCCGCGCAGCACCCCGAGGGTGGCGCGGAGCTCCCGCAGGGCGTCCTTGCTGGTGGCGCGGACCGCGGTCAGGGCCTCGGTGGCGGTGGTGAGCGCGCTCTCGGGGTCGGGGCGTTTGGCGAGCCGGTGCAGGGCGGCGCCGGACTGCACGTTGACGAGCGAGACGGTGTGGCCGAGGACGTCGTGGAGTTCGCGGGCGATTCTCAGCCGCTCCTCGGTGGCGCTCTGCCGGGCGCGGGCCTCCTGCTCGCGCTCGGCGGCGAGGGCCCGCTGCTCCACCTCGTGGAGGTAGGCGGTCCGGGTGCGCTGGGCCCTGCCGACGGCGACCAGGCTGATCAGCCAGCCGGCGAGCATCGCGAGCGCGGTCTCGTCGATCTGGCGGTGGCCCGGCGCCTGGCGGGCCTCTCCGAGGCCGACCGCGAGCAGGGTGACGGCGGCGAGCGCGGCGGCGGCGGCGAAGCGGCCCTCGGCGGCCGTGGTGTAGAGCGCGAGGGCGAAGGCGATCATGAGCGGCCCGTCCTGCTCGGAGAGCGGGTAGTAGGCCACGCAAGCGAGGAGGGTCACGACGGCGACGGCCACGGGCCACCTACGGCGGAAGGCGAGCGCGCCGCAGCCGACGAGCACGAGCGCCCAGCCGAGCGCGGCGCGCGGGGCGGACTCGTGCGTGTGCCACCCCGAGACCAGCGTCCAGACCGCCACCAGGAGGAGCACGAGGCCGGCGACGAGGGCGTCGGCGGTCCGGGGCGGGAGGCGCATGGGTCGAAGGATAGGCGGGGCGGGGGTCGGGAGCCGCCCGATGCCCCTATACTAAACAAGTTGAATAGGTAATGGGTCGGGTACCCGGGTTGCGGACGGGTGCGGGGCACGGGTTACGGGTTACGGGGAAAGGCGACCGGCGGATGGACGCGCACGGATACCGGCGGTACGTGGCCCTCGGGGACAGTCAGACCGAGGGTGTCGGCGACGGGGACGACCTCGTCGGGCTGCGCGGCTGGGCCGACCGGCTCGCCGAACACCTCGCCAGGACCGGTACCGGGGTCCGGTACGCCAACCTCGCCGTACGGGGCCGCCTGGCCGCCGGGGTGCGGGCGGAGCAGCTCCCGGCGGCCCTCGCGCTCCGGCCCGACCTCGCCACCGTCGTCGCCGGCGTGAACGACCTGCTGCGGCCGGGCTTCGACGCCGACGAGACGGCCGGCCACCTGGAGGCCGTCTTCGCGGCCCTGACCGGCCAGGGCGCCCGGGTGGCGACCCTCACGTTCCCCGACGTCGGCCGCCTCACCCCACTGGCGCGACCCCTCGCGCCCCGTGTCCACGCCCTCAACGACCGGATCAGGGAAGCCGCCCGCCGGCACGGCGTGACCGTCGCCGAGACCGCCCACCACGACGTGGTCACCGACCCCCGGCTGTGGAGCGCCGACCGGCTGCACGCCTCCCCGCTCGGGCACGCGCGCATCGCGGCCGCCGTCGCCGACGCGCTCGCCCTGCCGGACAGCGACGACGGCTGGGCCCGGCCGCTGCCGCCGCTGCCGGCCCCGACGCGCCTGCGCGCCGCCGCCGGCGAAGTCGCCTGGGCCGGATCCTTCCTCGGGCCCTGGATCGCGCGGCGCGTGCGCGGCCGGTCCTCCGGGGACGGCAGGGTCGCCAAGCGCCCCGGACTCCTGCTCGTGGAGGAGCGCGGCGAGTAGCCGGGCGGCCCGGCCAGGCGGGCGTGGACCGGTAGGGCGGGCATGGGCCGGCAGGGTGGGTGTGGACCGGTAGGGCGGGCGTCGTCCGGCAGGGTGCCGACCGGCTGCCGACAGGGCCTCGACCGGCAAAGTGTCGACCGGCTGGACCTCGACCAGCTGGACCTCGACCGGCTGGACCTCGACCGGCTGGACCTCGACCGGCTGGGCGTCGACTGATGCCCCGGAGCGTCCGCCCCGAGGCGATCCGCACCATGGTCGGCCTGGTGATCGCGGCCGGCACCGGTCTGAGCCCCAGCCTCTGGCGTCGGCGGTACGGGGAGTGCACCGCGGAGGAGGCACCGCCCTGGAGGCCACGGCCCTCCTGCCGGCCGAGCACGTCAACCGGATCGCCGGCGACCGTGACTACGCCACCCGCATGATCGGCGAGACGCTCTCCCGTGCCGACCGGGAGGCGGTGTCGGGCTTCGATCCGGAGGGGGCGAGGGGCGGGGCCGGGCGGGGAGACGGGCGGGGAGACGGGCGGTCCGGCGTTGTCCACAGGGAGCGCGTGGCGCGCTTGACACGAAAATCGAACATCTATTCTCATGAAGGTTCCGGCCCTTGGAATCGCGGGCAGCTCGGCGAGTTGTCCACAGGTCGGAGAGACGCGAGGGCCCATTGTCAGTGGCAGGGGTTAGCGTCTTTCACATGAAGCGATCGACTCAAGCACCCCGGGTGGAACCCATGGCAGGAACCGACCGCGAGAAGGCGCTCGACGCCGCGCTCGCACAGATTGAACGCCAATTCGGCAAGGGCGCCGTGATGCGCATGGGCGACCGTACCCAGGAGCCGATCGAGGTGATCTCCACCGGATCGACCGCCCTCGACGTCGCCCTCGGCGTCGGCGGTCTGCCGCGTGGCCGCGTCGTGGAGATCTACGGCCCGGAGTCCTCCGGCAAGACGACCCTGACCCTGCACGCCGTGGCCAACGCGCAGAAGGCCGGCGGACAGGTCGCCTTCATCGACGCCGAGCACGCCCTCGACCCCGAGTACGCCCGCAAGCTGGGCGTCGACATCGACAACCTCATCCTGTCCCAGCCGGACAACGGCGAGCAGGCCCTCGAGATCGTCGACATGCTGGTCCGCTCCGGCGCCCTCGACCTCATCGTCATCGACTCCGTCGCCGCGCTCGTCCCGCGCGCGGAGATCGAGGGCGAGATGGGCGACTCCCACGTGGGTCTCCAGGCCCGACTGATGAGCCAGGCCCTCCGGAAGATCACCAGCGCCCTCAACCAGTCCAAGACCACCGCGATCTTCATCAACCAGCTCCGCGAGAAGATCGGTGTGATGTTCGGCTCGCCGGAGACCACGACCGGTGGCCGCGCGCTCAAGTTCTACGCCTCGGTGCGCATCGACATCCGCCGCATCGAGACCCTCAAGGACGGCACGGACGCGGTCGGCAACCGCACCCGCTGCAAGGTCGTGAAGAACAAGGTCGCGCCGCCGTTCAAGCAGGCCGAGTTCGACATCCTCTACGGCCAGGGCATCAGCCGCGAGGGCGGCCTGATCGACATGGGCGTGGAGCACGGCTTCGTCCGCAAGGCCGGCGCCTGGTACACGTACGAGGGCGACCAGCTCGGCCAGGGCAAGGAGAACGCCCGCAACTTCCTGAAGGACAACCCCGACCTCGCCAACGAGATCGAGAAGAAGATCAAGGAGAAGCTGGGCGTCGGCGTCCGCCCCGACGCCGCCAAGGCCGAGTCGGCCACCGACCCGGCGGAAGCGGTCGACCCGGCCGCCGCGGACGACGCCAAGGCCGCCCCGGCCGCCGTGGCCAAGACCGCCAAGGCGACCAAGGCCACCGCGGCCAAGAGCTGAAGCGGTGACCGGTCGCACCGAATGGCCGGGTGACAGCCCCGACTCGTCGAGGGCCGAGAAGGAGCTGTCACCCCAGGATCCGGCTGAGCGGGCGCGGGCGATCTGCCTGCGCCTGCTCACCGGAACCCCCCGCACGCGCAAGCAGCTGGCCGATGCCCTGCGCAAGCGGGAGATTCCCGACGACGTCGCCGAGGAGGTCCTCGCCCGCTTCGAGGACGTCGGCCTCATCGACGACGCCGCCTTCGCGGACGCCTGGGTGGAGTCCCGCCACCACGGGCGGGGCCTCGCCCGCCGGGCCCTCGCCCGGGAACTGCGCACCAAGGGCATCGACCCCGGCCTCGTGCAGGAGGCCGTCGGACAGCTGGACTCCGAGCAGGAGGAGGCCACCGCGCGCGAGCTGGTGGCGCGCAAGCTCCACGCCACCCGCGGTCTCGACCGCGACCGCCGGCTCAGACGCCTCGCCGGCATGCTCGCCCGCAAGGGCTATCCGGAGGGCATGGCCCTGCGGGTGGTCCGCCAGGCCCTGGAGGAGGAGGGCGAGTCCACCGACGGGCTGGAGGAGGGCTACTAGCGCCCGCCGGGGAACCGCCGACCGGCCCGGGCCGCGTCAACGGCCGGGGGCCGGTGGCAGGGGCCGATGTCAGGGCCCGCGCCAAGGGCCCGGTGCCAGGCCCGTGTCAGGAGGCCACGCCAAGGGCCCGGTGCCAGGCCCGTGTCAGGGGGCCGCGCCAAGGGGGCCGGTGTCAGGGGGCCGTCCTTCCGGCTGGGAGGAGGACCGGGAGGCCCGCGGCCTTCCAGGCCTGGAATCCGCCGATCAGGTCGGTCGCCCGGTGGAGGCCCAGGCGGCGGAGGGACTCCGCCGCCAGCGAGGAGGCGTAGCCCTCGTTGCAGAACACCACCACCCGCAGGTCGTGGCCGGTGGCACGCGGGGAGCGGTGGCTGCCCAGGGGGTCGAGCCGCCACTCCAGCTCGTTGCGTTCCACGACCAGCGCACCCGGCACCAGACCGTCCCGTTCGCGCAGGGCCGCGTAGCGGGTGTCGACCAGGAGCGCCGCGCCCGACACGTACTCCTCGTGCGCGGTGCGGGCGTCGACCCGGTCGAGGCCGGACCGGACGCGTTCCAGAAGCTCGTCGATCCCGACGCGGTCGCCGCTCACTGCCAGTCCTCCGGGCGCTCGACCTGCTCCAGGCGGAGCACCGCGCCCGTCCGGCTGAAGCGCCGGATCAGCGGGAGCGGGGGGTAGTAGGCGTGCACCGAGATCGCGTGGGCGTCGGGGGAGACGTTCAGCACCTCGTGCAGGTGGTCGCGGCCGAAGGCGCGGCCGTCGCCCGCGCCGAGCCGGCGGGAGCGGTCCAGCCCCTCGGCCAGCTCCAGGGTCTTCCAGCCGCCCGCCGGGAGCCGGACCGCGAGCGCGTGCTCGGTCAGGCTGCCACGGGCGGTGGCGAAGGCGCCGAAGGACTCGGCGTGGTCGTGCCAGCCGGTGCCGGTGCCGGGCGGCCAGCCGATGAGCCAGGCCTCGCTGCCGCCGGGGCCGTCCAGGCGCACCCACGTACGGCCTTCCGGGTCGAGCGGCAGGGAGTCGACGAGGGCCTGGTCGGCGGCGGTGCGGCGGACGAAGTCGAGCAGTTCGGCCGCGGTCGGGGGACCGGCGGCCGCCCGGGTGGGGGAGGGGGCGGGCGAAGGGGACGAGGTGACAGAAGACGCGGGCACGGGTGACCGTCCTGGAATCGCTGGGGTGCGCGCCGTGACCGGGGGAACGGTGGGTTCGCCGAGGAGGCCGAGGACACCCGCGGGACGGAGGTCCGGGGTGGGTCGGCGGGCGCGCGGGGGAAGGGAAGCGAGTTCAGAAGGACGGGCGACACACGCAGCCCGCGTAGCGGATCAGGTCCATGTGGACCCTCCGCCACAGGCGTACATCGGTGTCGGTCACGTTCCGGAGTACACCACGCGCGCCCGCGCGAATCAATGGACGTCCACGGTCCGGTCGTGCCCCAGCGAGGCCTCGGCCGGTGCCGGGACCTCCACCGGGACCATCGGATCGGGGGTCGCGGACCCGGGGGAGCGGGCCCCGGACGGTTCGCCCCCCTCCGGGGCGTCGGAAGCCGGGGCTTCCTCCGGGGTGCTGCCGCGGGCCGCTTCGGCCGCCGCGTGGAGTTCCTCGGGACGTACGCCCGCGAAGGCGGCGACCAGGTGCCCGTCGGGGCGGACCAGCAGGACGGCGTGGGCGGGGGCGCCCGGGTAGGCGTCGGTCACCAGGACCTCCGACGCCACCGGAAGGGCTTCGGCGGCCTCCTCCAGACGGGGCATCAGGCCGGCCGTGCGCCAGTGCCGGCGCTCCCACACCCCGGAGCCGGGGGCGACGAGGAGGACGAGGAACCTGGCCTGCCCCAGCCGGTCCCGGAGCCGTACCGTCGTGTCGTCGGGGGCGGTCACCCGGACGTCCTCGACGGGCGCGCCGAGCGGGGTGCCCACCGGGACCATGCCCTCGCTGAAGGGCGCGGCGAGCGGTGAGTGCGGATAGGCGGGGGAGGCGCCCAGCGGGCCCCGTCCCAGGTGTCCGTCGGTCAGCAGGGCGTCGTGGCCCCGCATCACGCCCGGCAGGTAGCTGCGCAGCCCGCCACCGCCGCGCAGCGCCGGAAGGGCCTGGTCGGCGGCGCGCAGCCGGGCCGCGATCGCCGTGCGGCGCTCGCTCTGGTAGCTGTCGAGCAGGGTGTCGGGGGCGGCGCGGTGCCAGGTGAGGGCGAGTTTCCAGGCGAGGTTGTCGACGTCCCGGAGGCCCTCGTCGAGCGCCTGCGTGCCGATCGCGCCGAGCAGATGGGCCGCGTCCCCGGCGAGCAGCACCCGGTCGACGCGCCAGCGACGGGCGAGCCGGTGGTGCAGGGTGTGGACACCGGTGTCGAGGAGCTCGTACGGCGGGGTGCCGCCCTCGCACCAGCCGGCCAGGGTCTCGCGGATCCGGGCCACCAGCGCGTCCGGGGTGACGAGTTCGCCGCGCGGCGGCAGCAGCCAGTCGACCCGCCACACCCCGTCGGGCAGCGGGCGGGCGGTGATCTCCTCGCCGACCCCGCGCCACGGGGGCTGACGGTGCAGCAGGGACTCTCCGGGCCAGGGGAGTTCGGTGCGCAGCGCGGCGACCGCGTGCCGCTCGACCGCGGTGCGCCCGGGGAAGCGGACGCCGAGCAGCTTGCGGACGGTCGAGCGGGCGCCGTCGCAGCCGACGAGGTGGCTGCCGCGCCACCAGGTGCCGTCCGCGCCGCGGGTGTGGGCGGTGACCCCGGTGCGGTCCTGCTCGACGGTGTCCAGGCGGGCGTCGGTGACGAGCCGGACCAGGGGCTCGCGGGCGATGGCCTCGCGCAGACCGCGGGCGAGCGCGTGCTGGGGGATGTGCAGGGGGGCGGCCGGGGCGGCGGGGGAGTCCGGGTCCTCGGACCACTCCTCGGTGCCGCCGAGTCCCAGGTCGAAGGCGACCTGGCGGAGGTGCTGCCGCCGTCGCATCCCGCGCCAGCCGACCCAGCGCAGTCCCTCGTCGCGGACGGTGGCGCAGCCCAGCCGCTCGACCAGGGCGGCCATGTCGGCGCGCAGCACGACGGTCCGCGCGGGGCGCGGATCCTCCTTGCCGGAGGTCTCGTCGAGGACGACGCTGGGCACGCCCTGCGCGGCGAGCGCGAGGGAGAGCGCGAGGCCGACCGGCCCCGCGCCCACGATGATCACCGGGTCCACGGCGCGGCTCCAAAAGGCCGGAAAGTCATGGGGGCAGCACAGCAGAGTGTGGCACGAGCCCGGTGCTTGATCACAGACCGTATGCAACCCAGTCAGGGTGTTTTGCGTCAAGTGACGCGGTGGGCGTGGTGCGGTCGGCCTTGCGTCCGGAGCGTTTCGGGCCGTGTCGGCCGGCCTCTCGGGCCGCTTCCGGTCCCACCAGGACCTCCGGCCCCGCCGGTTCCACCGGAAGCGGATGCTCCGGTGGAGACGGACGGGGCCGGAAGTGGACGGGCGCGGAACTTGGGGGGAAACCGGGCCGGTCGGGGTGGTGGTCGTGGGGGTCCGGGCGCCGGGTGGTGTCGTACGGAGCCCGGCGCCGGGTGGTGGTCAGGCGCCGTTGGTGCTCGCCGCGCCCGCCTCGACGTTCGTGATCGGGGCCACGTCCTTCACCGCGGCCGCCTTGCGGCCCTGGCGCAGCCGCTTCTCCAGGCGGGCGGCGAGGTAGGTGAGGAGGGCGTTGAGCACGATGTAGATCAGGGCGATGACGGTGAAGGCGGCGATCGTGTTGGCGCCGTAGTTGGCGGTGATCTGCCGGTTCTGGCTGAGCAGTTCGCCGAAGCCGAGCATCGCGCCGCCGAGCGCGGTGTCCTTCACGATGACGACGAGCTGGCTGACCAGGGCGGGGAGCATGACGGTCACGGCCTGGGGCAGCAGCACGTACAGCATGGTCTGGCCCTTGCGCATGCCGAGCGCCACGGCCGCGTCGCCCTGGCCCCGCGGGAGCGAGAGGACACCGGCGCGGACGACCTCGGCGATGACGGAGGCGTTGTAGAGCACCAGGCCGGTGACGACCGCGTACAGGGGGCGGAAGTCGGAGCTGACGGGCGTGTAGGCGGCGTACACGGCGCTGGAGAACATCATCAGCAGCAGCACCGGGATGGCGCGGAAGAACTCGACGACCGCGCCGACCGGGACGCGTACCCAGCGGTGGTCGGAGAGCCGGCCGATGCCCAGGGCCGCGCCGAGCGGCAGCGCGATCAGGATGGAGAGCGCGGCGGCCTTCAGGGTCTCGGTCAGGCCGGGGATCAGATACGTCGTCCAGACCTGGGAGTCGGTGACGAACGGGCTCCACTTCTCGGCCGTCAGCTGGTTCTTGTCCGCCATGGCGGAGAGCACCCAGTAGGCCACCAGGCCCAGGACGGCGAGGAAGCCGATCGTGTAGACGACGTTGCGCCGCCTGGCCCGCGGGCCGGGGACGTCGTAGAGGACGGAGTTCATCGCTTCACCGCCAGTCGCTTGGCCGCCCAGCCGAGGACCAGGCCGGTGGGGAGGGTCAGGACGATGAAGCCGAAGGCGAAGAGGGCGAAGACCGTGAAGAGGGCGTCGGCCTCGTTCTCGATCATCTCCTTCATGAGGAGAGCCGCCTCGGCGGCGCTGATCGCCGACGCCACCGTGGTGTTCTTGGTGAGGGCGATGAGCACGTTGGCGAGCGGGGTGATCGCGGCGCGGAAGGCCTGCGGCAGCACCACGACGGTCAGCACCTGCGTGAAGCTCATGCCGAGCGCGCGGGCGGCCTCGGCCTGGCCGGGCGGGACGGTGTTGATACCCGAGCGCAGCGCCTCGCAGACGAAGGTGCCGGTGTACGCGGTGAGGCCGAGGATCGCGAGGCGGAAGCCGATCTCCTCGGAGCGTCCGCCGCCGAGCGTGATCTGGAGGGTCTGGTGGAGACCGAAGGAGCAGGCCACGATGACCACGGTCAGCGGCGTGTTGCGGACGAGGTTGACGTACGCGGTGCCGAAGGCGCGCATCAGCGGGACCGGGCTGACCCGCATCGCGGCCAGGGCGGTTCCCCAGATCAGTGAGCCGATCGCCGAGTAGAGGGCGAGCTGCGCCGTCACCCAGAAGGCGCCGAGCAGGTCGTACTGCCCGGAATCAAGAAAGTCGAACACGATGCCCCGCGCTCTCCCCTGGTGGTCGGTCGGTGGGACGGCCGGTGCGTCGGCAGCGGCCGGTGGCGCCGGGGGGGGGGCCCCCCCCGGGGGTGGGGGGGGCCCCCCCACCGCCGTTTCCGGTGCTCGCGTCATCGACGCACTAGGTCCACCAGGAAGTCGGCGTCGTCCACGTGGTACGCCCCGTAGCCGAACCGCTCGCCCCATGACTGGTAGCGCTCGTACTGTTCGAGCTCGATGGGAACCCAGTAGGCGATGATCACACGGAGGAACATTCTGAACGCGAGGTCCGGATCGACCTCCTCGGCAAGGCTCACCAAGGCCGTCACCACTCGGTCGGGTTCGCGGGCGCCACGTACCCGCAGCTCCTCGGACAGCGCCTCCCGCGCCGCGTGGATCTCGCCCACGACGGCCTGAGCGACCTGACGGTCGACAGGGACCACAGCGGCGTCCGGCACCGCCACGCCCAGATCCCCCAGGCGCTCAGCACTGACTTCGACGATGCGGGACAGCCATCCCCGGACGTCCTCCGAGCTCCACTGCGAACCGTGGTTTCCGCCCGTGGCAGCCAGCCAGATCACACGGGTGTCATCGGCCGACAAGGCGGACCCCAGGAGCCGCGCCGAATCTGCCATAAGCAGCCTGGCGGCGACACCCGGCTCCTCGTTCGATCGGTCCGTGGCCGCTGCCACGATGGTGCCGAGTTCGCTGCCTTCATGATCCCACGGGCCGTGGAATCGCTTCGCGAGGCCACTGAGACCGAAGTCCCAATCAGTCATCGATTTCATTGCGCCCTGTTCCTCGGGTACGCCGAGTAGACGACAAATCCACCACGCCCCTTGTGCGGGTACTTCTTCAGGAGGACGACGACTTCATTGTCGGTGATGTCCCTCACCGTGCGACCGTCCGGGTAATAGGACTTACCCAACGACGGGTATTCGCCCAGGAGGCCCTTCACTTCAAAATAGTCCTGCGATCCAGCCGTCGCTCTCCATGACTTGAACTTATCCCAGCGCGCCGTGTCCAGCTTACGCACCCCTCCCCTAAGGGGGTAAAAGTAATCGGACAAGACCCGGTCGACAGCTTGCTGGGCAATCTCCGAACTCACCCAGACTCCGTTCACCTTACCGGTGTCAACTGCGATTTCAAACGCTCTCGCAGGTGAAACCACATGCTTCGAAAGCGTGTGTGCACCACTGTCCGGAAGAACGGTTTCGTCCGACAGGTTCAAGCAGTTGTGAACCAGGACGTCCTCACGCCCTCTGTCTCCGATGCGGACGTAGAAGTTATGGAGATCGGCGACAGTGATGTCGAAGACCCTCACCGCCGACGAGATCGGCCGATCCCGCACCTCCCTCACTTCTCGTATCGCACCGTCCGAGCCACGCAGGGCGTCTCCCGCCCGGATCTCGGCCGCGAGCCGCCAACCGCGCCCGACCACGAAGACCCGATGACCGGCCGTACTGGCGAGAACACCGCCATCGGCGAGGCGGACCTCCACGAGGCGCTGCGTATCGTGCCGGAACGTGTCACTTACGTACGCTGCCCTGTTCGCACCGGCAGGGACGTCGGCGGCGAGTACGGCATCACCGAGCCGCAGGGAGTCGATGGACCGGTACGACCCGTCCGCCATCAGGACTTGAGTGCCCGCCGGGAAGCTGTTGATGGTGCAGGATGTGAGGACATCCTCAGCCATGTTGGCTTCACGCTCGATCGCGGCAAGCACCTGGGGATCGATGTCGAGATTCTTGAGCGCTCGATATGCGTCGGCAATACCGACGCCGGTCTTCAGCGCCGCGTCCAGGGCCCGAACGGCGTCCACCGCATCAGCGATCTTCTTCCCGGGGATGAAGTTGCTCGCAGCCCACAGGCATCCGGAGACACTTCCCTTGGAGCACTGCACGAAGTCATCCGTCAGGACATGCCACACCGTCTTGAGGAAGGCCTTGTCCAGCTCCAGGACGATTTCCCACCGCTTGAAATAGTGGTCGACATAGGCGACCTGGTTATCGAACCGCTGACTTCCCATCCATGTGGTCGCCGCTGTCGGGCACGTGGCCGCAGTCGGGTTGTCTCCCACCGCGGGATCCACGCACAGATAGAAGTCCACGGTGACGTTGAACGTCAGCTTGAACTTGACCGTGCAGCCGTCGAAGCCGATGCCCAGAACACAGTCGTTCTGGGGCTGTGCCTCACCGATCTGCTCCATGTTCTGTCGGGTGAAGACTCCTCCGATGCCGGTGGCGCCTCCGGTCGTGATGGTTTCCTGGGCCTCGGCGTTCTCGGCGCGGGTCGCCGACTCCTCCGCTTCGGTCGCGGCCTCGTCGGCCCTGCCGGCCGATTCCTCGGCCGCCGTCGCGTCCTGCTCGGCCTGGGTCGCCACGTCGTTGGCGGTGCCGGCATCGCTCTCGGCCGCCGCCGCCGACTCGCGGGCCGCGGCCGCGTCCTGCTCCGCGTCGGTGGCCGCCGTGTCCGCCTGCGACGCGTAGTCCCCGGCGGAGTTCGCGGCCTCCTGGGCCGCTTCGGCGTCCTCCGTCGCCTTCTGGTGGTACTCCACCGTCTTGGCGAGGGACTGCTTGGCCGCCTCGACCGACTTCGCCGCCGCGTTCGCGGACGCCTGGGCCGCCTCGGCCGACGCCGTGGCCGCCGCCGCGTACTCGGCGCTGCGGGCGGCCGCCTCCGCGGCGGCCTTCGCGTCGGCGGTCGCCTTGGCCGCGATCGCCTTGGCCTCGACCGCCGCCGCGGCGGCCTGCACCGACTTGGCCTTCGCGAGAGCGGCCTGCTGCTCGGAAAGGGTCTTGGACGCCTGCCCGGTGAGCACCGCGAGACCTGCCGAGGCATCGGTCTCCGCGTACGGGGATCCCAGCTCGATGGCGTCGTTGGCGGGCTTGATCACCTGCTGCGCCGAGCTCCGGGTCGCGGCCGCCGCCTGCGCGGTGGCGTAGGCGAAGCCCGCCGCCCGCACCGACTCGGCGACCGCCGCCGCCGCCTCCTGGCGCGCGGCGTCCGCGTGCCCCTTGGCCTCGGCGGCCTTCTGCCGCGCCGTGGCGGCCTGCGCCTTCGCCGTGATCGCGTTCCATTTCGCCTGGTCGGCGGCGTCGATGGCGTCGGCCGTGGCGGCGGTGGCCTTCGCCACGGCGGCCTCGGTGATCGCGACATCCCGCTTGGCCGCGTCGGCCGCGGCCTGGGCCCGCTTGGCCCCGGCTTCGGCCCGAGTGGCGGCCGCCCTGGCGTTGGCCGAGGCCGTCGTGGCCGTGTCCGCGGCCGCGCGGGCGTTCACCGCGGCCGTACCGGCTTCGTTGGCAGCGGTGCGCGCCTCCGTGGCGGCGGCCCGCGACGCGGCGGCGGCGTCGGTGCTCTCGTCGGCCTCGGCCCGGGCTTCCAGCGCGTAGGCCTTGGCCTCCAGGGCATCACGCCGGCCTTCGGCGGTGATGGCCTTGTCCCTGGCCGTGACCGCGTTCTGCTCGGCCGCCAGCGCCTCGTCCTTCTTCGTGGCGGCGGTGGCACCGGCGCTCTGCGCGGCGGAGAGCTTGTCCGCCGCGACCTGGCGTTCGGCCTCCGCCTTCTGCCTGGCCGTGGCGGCCTTGGACCGCTCGGAATCCGCCAGTTCCTTCTGGGACTTGGCGTAGTCGCGTTCGGCCTCGGCCTTCTGCCGCTTGGCCGCCGCGTCGTCCGCGGCGGCCTTGGCCTCGGCCTCGGCCGCGGCCGCCCGTCCCTGGGCTTCCTTGGC
Source organism: Streptomyces sp. NPDC056503 (assembly GCF_042794995.1). NCBI lineage: Bacteria > Bacillati > Actinomycetota > Actinomycetes > Kitasatosporales > Streptomycetaceae > Streptomyces > Streptomyces sp. NPDC056503. Next base: position 36,568 of record NZ_JBHTST010000017.1, on the reverse strand, counting down.
CTTGGCGGCGTTGTCCGCAGCCAGCTTGGCCTGGTACGCCGCGCCCTCGGCGGCGGCCTTGGCCTGCGCCTCGGCCTCTTCCGCGGCCTCGCGCCGGAATTCCGCCTTGGCGGCGTGAGCCTGGGTCATCGCCAGCGCGGCCATCGTCTTGGCGTTGCTCGCCGAGGCGCGGGTGGCGTTGAGCGCCGTCTCCGTCGCCTTCACGGCGGCCGTGGCGGCCGCGGCGGAGGCCTTGGTGACCTGGACGGCCTGCTGGCCGTGCATGAGGCCGCGGCCTCGGGGCAGACCGGCGGCGTCCGCGATCGCGTACGCCTCGGCCTGCGCCTTCTGGACCTTCGCCGCCTGGGCGTTGGCGACGATCATGGCCCGGCTCGCGACGTGCAGCCGGCCTCCGGCCCGGCCCTGCGCGTGGTGGATGCGCTTGTCCACCTCGGCGAGCTCGGCGGCGGTCGGGGGGCTGTTCGAGAGGTCCGGCTCGTGCGTGGCCCAGTAGGCGCGCCACTCGGCGAGACGGCTCGCGATCATGGACTGGCCGAGGGCCTCGCCCATCGCCTGGGCCGCCGTCTGCAGGGCCTTGTTCGCCTGGACCTCGGCGGTGAGGATCGTGTTCCGCTGGGCCTCCTGCCCCTTGATCTCGGCCTGCCACTCGGCGGACGCGACGGCCAGCTCCGTGCCCAGCACGTTGTTCGGGTCGGGCGGGTTCGTGAAGGTGCAGGAGGCGTAGCGGGCCTTCAGGTTCTCGACGTCGATGCGGAACTCGACGGAGTCAGGGGCGGGCGCGGTGGTCGGGAAGCCTCCGTACTGGAGGAAGAAGCGGGCGTCGTCGGCGTACATCGAGTGCATGAAGGTCATGCCCTTGAACGCCTCCCACTCCTCGTAGTCCTCCTTCCAGATGTCGTCCGAGTACCGCGATTCGGCGATGGCCGTGACGGCGTCGACCGACTTCTGGTCGGCCCGGGGCGTCACGTCGTCGTAGTAGGAGAACTCGCTGGTCCAGAACTGGTCGGAGATCCAGCCGGCGAAGCCCGTCTGGCTGAAGATCTTGGGCTCGTCGTCCCCGGGGTGTCCCGGCGGCCAGTTCTCGTAGTTCGGGGAGACGGGGAAGCCGGCCAGGGTGGTCTGCGTCTGCCAGGCGTTCTGGCGCTCCTCGAAGAGCTCCGTCATCTTGGCGTCGGCGTAGTCGCGGTCGGTGTCGTAGGCGATGGTGAGCGGTGTGACGGGCTGCGCGAGGTCCCATTCCTTCGCCGCCGCGTGGAGTTCCTCGTCGGTGCCGGAGAGGCCCTGCCGTGCGACGGCCTTCATGGCCGCCCCGCCCTTGCGCAGGACGTGGTTCAGCCGGCACTGGTCCTCGCGTACGCGGATCGACTCCGCGGGGTCGACCGCGAGCCCCTGTGCCGCGAGCGTGGCGGGGAGTGCGGCGGCCGAGGCCGGTCGTGGTTCGACGCCGACCGCCGTGACGGTCATGGCCGTCGCCATGGCCATGGCGACGACGAGGCCTCTCCCGGCGCCGCGGCGGCGCGGGGGCGGCATGGTGCTTCTTCGCATGTGAGTGGTCTGCCGTCCTGGTCAGAAGAGGTGGTCGAAGGCGGCCCAGCCACCGGTGCCGATCTGCACGCGCGCGGCGAGGGGGGTGCCGGGGGTGCCGGTGCCCTTGTAGAGCCAGAGCAGGCCGGCCGTGTCCGCGGCGATCAGGTCGGTCTTGCCGTCGCCGGTGTTGTCCCCGGTGGAGACGATCAGCTTGTGGGTGTTCCAGCCGTTGCCTATGGCGATCCGCGCGCCCAGGACCCCGTCCTGCACGTAGTTGCCGGTGCCGGGGTAGAGGTAGAGCGCGCCGTCCGACTGCCGTGCGATGAGATCGGCCTTGCCGTCGCCGGTGTAGTCGCCGCGGCCGGCGAGTGCGGTCATGCTGTTCCAGCCGCCGCTGCCGATCCGCACGCGGGGCTGGAGCAGGCCGTCGGGTCGGGCCGTGTAGAGCCAGAGCGTCCCGTCCGTCTGCCGTGCGACGAGGTCCGGTTCGGCGGTCCCGCCCATGTTGCCCACGGAGACCAGCCGGTCGTAGATCGACCATCCGCCGCCGACGACCTTGGTGTCGTTGCCGTGTTCGGCGGTGTAGAAGAGCGTGCCGTCGAGGCGGTGGTAGAGGTCGTTGCCCTTGCCGCCCTCGGAGACGTTGGCCTGGACGATGGAGTCCGCCTCCGCCCAGCCGCCGCCCATGTCGATCATGGCCTGGAGGCCGCCCGTGCCCTTGGGCTCGTAGTCGTAGAGGCGGCCGGACTTGCGGCCGAAGAGGGGGAACATCACGGGTCCGGGAGCGGCCTGGACCTGTTCGGCGGCGATCGCGTCCGCGCGGTCGGACGTCCAGGGCAGTGGCGGTCTCGTGGCCACGAGCAGGGCGGCGAGCAGCCCGCCCAGGGCCACCGCCGCGCAGACCGCCGTTCTGCGGAACGGGCGGTCGGTCTGACGAAGCATGAAGGTTGTCGGTCCTCACAGGGGTTGCCTGCACGGGACACGAGAGGATCACTGCACGACGGCCGCCCCCCAGCGCCCGAGCACCGGGGTGGTCTGCCTCGGCAAGATCCAAAATAGAACGTCAGTTTGATTATGTGAAGATGCTTTCACCCTCCTGTGAACGCCGGTGCGGGCCGCGTCCGGGGAAGTGGACGCGGCCCGCAGCCGGTGCGCGGCTCCCGGAGTGGTCCGGGGGTCAGCTCGGCTCGATGGTGTTGCGCAGGTCCTGGACGCGGAGGGTGCCGCCGAACTGGCCGGCCTGCTTGAGCTTCACGTTGCTGAAGAAGACCGCCGGGAGGTCCAGCGGCGGGGGCGACTCGGGGGCGAAGGTGATCGGGATGATGCCGAGGAGGTTGCCCTTCAGCTCCTCCGTGTACATCGTCACCGTGCCGTCGGTGATGGTCGACGTCGAACCGCCCTTGGAACGGACGTGGGCGACGCGGCCCTCGGAGTGCTCGGTGATCTGGTGCAGGTCCTTGATCCCGACGTAGGTCGCGGTGAACTTCAGGACCTTCTTGACCTTGCCGCCGTAGGTCTTCACCTCGACGATGCCGTGGTACTTCAGACCGCTGAGGGTGAGCAGCGAGGACTCCAGGCGCCACGGCTCGTCCGGCAGCAGCGGGATGCCGGGCTCGACCTCGGCGGCGGCGAGGGCCGCGTCGTCGCGCTCGGGGCACGGGAAGCGGGGCTTGGCGCCGTCGGGTATGTCCGTGTCCGGCTTGGCCTCCAGGCCCTGCGCGCTCTCGGGCAGCTCCTGGGCCTTGACGCCGGCCTTCTCCGCGGCCTCCTTGATGGCGGCCTTGGTCGCGTCGGCCTTCGCGTCCGTCGCCTTCGTGTCCGCGGTCTTCGTGTCCGCGGCGCCGGTCCCGGCGGCGGGCGCGCCGGTGGCCGGGGCCTGTGTGGCCGGGGCCTCGTCCGCCGTGGCCGCGCGCTGCCGCGGGGCGGCCGTCGTCGCCGACGGGGTCGGCGACGGGGTCGCGGTGGCCGACGGGGGCGCGGTGGGCTCCTGCTTCGGGGCGAGCCCGTCGAAGAAGTCCTTGAGGGCGTCGCCGACACCCAGCGGGTCGAGCGGGTTGACCGACTTCGTGGGCGTCGGCGTGGGGCTGGGCGTGGACGTGGCCTTCGCCACCGTGTCGGCGGCGGGCGCCAGGGCCTGCGCGCCGCCCTGGACCACCGTCGTGGCGGACGGGCTCGCCGTGGCGGTGGGCGTGGCGGTCGCGGACGGGGTCCCGGAGGGGGTCGCCGTCGGCTGCCCGGTCGGCTCGGTCGGCTGGGTGGCCGTGGCCGTCGGTTCCGGCTTCGCGGTCTCGGTGGCCTTCGCCGTGGGCGTGGCCGTCGTCTCCTCCGCCACCGGCTCGTCGGAGCGGGTCACGCAGGGGCCGGGCGCGAAGGGGATGTCCTTCTCGTCGGCGAGTGCGGGACTGGGCGCGAGGCCCATGCCCACGAACACCGCGGTCGGCATGGCGGCGATGGCCATCGCCTTGCCCGCGGGGCCCTGGATCCTGTTCAGCAGCGTCTTACGAGGGGCCGCGTGGCGCGGTCCGCTCCTCCCGAGGCCCTGCTGGGTCTCGTCACCCCGCACTGTTCCTCCCGCCCTTGGCGTCGATCGTCGTGTCGGTCACCGGTCCGTGCGCCGCGCGCTGCTCCGGGACTCCGGCCGCCAGTACGGCCTCGGTCTCGGCCTCGGAGGCGTACCCGGCCTCGTCGGAGGCCACCGGCTCACCGTCGTGCTCCGCGTCGCCGGTCTCCTCGACCGGCGGGGCGGGTGCCCAGGCCGCGGACATGCCGCCGCCGATGAGGGCGAACAAGAACCCGATGACGAGACCGCCGAAGTTCGACACGGGGATGGAGACCAGGCCCAGCACGATCGCCGCGATGCCCGCGAAGACCCGGACGACGGGCTGGAACCACATCGTCAGGCCGAGCGTGAAGAGCAGGACGCCGATGATCAGCGCACCGGCTCCGGCGGTCGTGGCCATGGCCAGGGTCATGTTGCCGAGCCGCACGTCCCCGTACGGGAGGTAGGCGATCGGCACACTGGCCAGGATCGTGAACAGTCCCGCCCAGAAGGGCCGGGTCTGCCTCCAGACCTTGAACCGGTTCTCCTTGCGGACTTCGGGGGAGGCAGGGGTCTCGGCGCTCATGGAAAACAGCTCCCTGGAAGCGGTGTTGCTGAGAATGGTGAAGAGACCGGGGGAGCCCCGGCGCGGGTGCGGGCCGCCGGAACGGCCCGCACCCCGAAGGCCGGGTCAGCCCTGGAAGCACTCCTTCTCAGTGCCCCGGTGCAGGGACAGGCTGAGGTCGGGGAGCCTGAAGGTGCCGGCCGTGGTGGCCCATGCCTTCTGCTTGACGTCGGTCAGCGTGACGCGCTCGGCGCGCTGGCCGAAGCCGTGCGGGTTGGCCTGGGTGTTGGGCTGGATGCCCTGGCGGCCGGACGGCTTGCCCTGGGCGTCGTGGTTGAGCGCGCCCGCCGCGATGCCGATGTCGATCTTCTCGAACGCGGCGTCGGCCTCGAGGTACGAGACGTCGAGGTAGAGCTCCTCGGCCTGGACCTTGTCCTTGTCCTCGCCGCTCTTCGCGGCGGCCTTGCCGGCCTCCAGGCGGAGGGTGATCGGTCCCAGACCCGGAACCGGGGTCACGACCGACTGGCACATGTTGGTGATCTTGGCCGTGTCGAAGCCGGAGACCGCGACCGGAGCGGCGAACGGCTTGCCCTCCAGGTCCTGGCCCTTGTTGACACTGCCGTACTGGACGAACTCGGTGCCCTCGAGCTTGTCGGTGCTGACCTTGAACTCCTGGCCGGAGATCGCGAAGGACGCGGCGAGCGCGCCCTGGGCCAGGCCGACACCGATCGCGGCCGTGGCCGCCAGGCTCGGGACCATGACGACGGCGAACCGCTTCCATCTGGTCCCGCCACGAACCTGGGACTTCATGAGAATCCTCCTTCTCGGACGTACATCTCCAAGCGGGGCCCGGGGCCCGGCCTGGGATGGGAGAAGAGCTACGTCCTCGGGAAGGAGAGCGCCGAAGCGTCAGGAGGCGCGACGCGCGTCCGAATCACCGGCGATCACCCCCGAGCGACAACCATGTGCCGCGCGTGCGCACGGCCCGGCGGACAGGTCCTGCCCGGTGGGAGCAGGAACCCCCCTGTCCGATGACCGGCCGCCTGTGGCGCCGGCCCGCCCGGTGGGGACCCTCGCCGCGCGTCCTGGCGGTTGCCGGGGCGTGCGGTTCGGACCGAGCGTGGCCGATCGTGGTCCATTCCCGGCGCCCGCACAAGGGGTTCATTACTCGCTAGTAACGGATGCGTGACCACGCCATGGCGGGATGCCGCTACCCGGGCACTCAGGGTAGAAGCGAGTGGTGCGGAAAATCCGCTTATGTGAGGGTGAACCCGGACAGACCCACGGGTTCGATTTACTGCAAGTAACAGCGGCCGCGATTATCAAGATTTGGTAAAGCGCGGCCGCCACTTGTCACCGAGTCGCCAAATCGTCGGACGATCCGGCGCCTTTCCCCGCCCTGAGCAGGCGCTTAGCCCGAGGGCGGGAATGCGGAACTCAGAACAGCACGCGCGCCAGCGCCTGACGGGCCGCGATCACCCGCGGGTCCTCCGGGCCGATCACCTCGAACAGCTCCAGGAGCCGCAGCCGCGCCGCGTCCCGGTCGTCGCCGAAGGTGCGGCGCACGGTCTCCACGAGCCGCCCGAAGGCGTCCTGGACGTGACCGCCCACCAGATCCAGGTCGGCGGCGGCGATCTGCGCGGCGACGTCCGTCGGGGCGTCCGCCGCGTTCTTCCGGACCGTCTGCGGGTCCATGCCCTGCACCCGGCTGAGCAGTTCGGCCTGGGCGAGGCCCAGCTTGGCCTCGGGGTGCTCGGGGTCGTCGGCGAGGACGTTCTTGTACGCCTGCACCGCGCCGGACAGGTCGCCCGCGTCCAGCGCGGAGGCGGCCGCCTCCAAGAGGGCGTCGTACGGGCCGACGGCCGCGCGGGCGGCGGGCTCGGCACCCGCGGCGCCGGCGTCCACGGTCAGGCCGGTCAGGCCGAACCGCTCCTCGCCGACCTGGATCAGCTGGTCGAGGGTCTCCCGGATCTGCGCCTCCGGCACCGCGCCCTGGAAGAGGGGCAGAGCCTGACCGGCGACGACCGCGAAAACGGCCGGAATTCCCTGGATGCCGAACTGCTGCATCAGCATCTGGTTGGCGTCGACGTCGATCTTCGCGAGCAGGAAACGGCCGTCGTACTCCACGGCCAGCCGCTCCAGGAGCGGGCCCAGCTGCTTGCAGGGCTCGCACCACTCGGCCCAGAAGTCGAGGACGACCGGGACTTCGGCGGAACGCTGGAGCACATCGCGCTCGAAGCCCGCCTCGTCGACGTCGATCACGAGGGCGGAGGGCGGCACCGCCGCGGGCCCACCGTGGCGCGCCGCCTCGGCGCGCGCCTGCTCCGCCTTCGTCTTGGCCTCTCCGGCCGCCTTCACCGCGGCGAGGTCGACGACGCCGCTCATGGACATGTTTCGGGGCTGCATGAGTACATCCTCCCCCTTCCGCGCGCGGATCCGGTAAGTCATGGCTGAACAGCGCCCTCCGCCGAGGGCGCCCTCCGCTTCACCGGGTCCCCACCCGGCGTCCTGCATGGTTGTCGCTCAGGCCGCTCAATGCCTTTCGCTACGGGTCGTAGCGTAATGGTCGGGGCCGGGCCGGGGGGAGCCCCACACCGTGAACTGCCTCACATCACGCGCCTCTGGCGCCGTACCTACCGGCGGGTATGGTCGTCGTTCATGTGTAGCCGCACCACCCCTCGCAGCACCCGTACCGGTCGCCCCCGCTCCACCGAGGCCGACGAGGCCATCCTGGAGGCGACGCGCGCGGCCCTGGTGGAGCTGGGCTGGTCCAAGCTCACGATGGGCGACGTCGCCACCCGCGCCGGGGTCGCCAAGACCACGCTGTACCGCCGCTGGGCCAACAAGAACGAACTCGTCGTCGACGCCGTCGCCGTCCTCTTCGATGAACTCGAACTGCCCGACCTGGGTTCCCTCCAGGCCGACATCGCCCATGTCGTCCTCCAGTTCGCGGCGCTCCTGGAGCGCCCCGAGACCAAGACCGCGCTGATGGCCGTGGTCGCCGAGTCGACCCGGGACGCGCCGCTGCGCGAGCGGATCCGCACCTCGATCGTGGAGCGGCAGAAGCGGCTGGTACTCGACGGCCGGCGGCGGGCCCAGGAGCGCGGCGAACTGCCCGCGGACCGCGACCCGGTGGTCGTGGACGCCATCGACGACCTCATCTTCGACGTGGTCGCCGGCGCCGTGGTGCACCGCGCGCTGGTGAGCGCCGAGCCGGTCGACGCGGCCTGGGTGGCCCGCCTCTCGGCCCTCCTGGTCGGCGGCCTGGGCGCCGTGGCGACGCTCGGCTAGCGCACGCCCCACCCGGGACGGAACGGAAAGCGGCCGGAAGGGGGAAGGGCCGGTACGGGAGTTCCCGTACCGGCCCTTCTCCTCGCGGGGCGGCTCAGAAGCCGGCGGGCTCCACGTACACGCCCCACTCCTCGCGGAGGACGTCGCAGATCTCGCCGAGGGTGGCCTCGGCGCGGACGGCGTCGAGCATCGGCGGGATCATGTTGGAGCCGTCCCGGGCCGCGGCCAGCATGGCGTCGAGGCAGCCGCGGACCTTCGCCTCGTCGCGCCGGCCCTTGCGGTCGCCGAGGACCCGGACCTGCTCCCACTCGACCTCGTGGCTGACCCGCAGGATCTCCAGGTCGCCGGTGACGGAGCCGTGGTGGACGTTGACGCCGACGACGCGCTTCTCGCCCTTCTCCAGGGACTGCTGGTAGCGGAAGGCGGACTCGGCGATCTCGCCGGTGAACCAGCCGTCCTCGATGCCGCGCAGGATGCCGGAGGTGATCGGGCCGATCGGGTGCTGCCCGTCCGGGTGGGCGCGCAGGCCGCGCTCCTTGATCTGGTCGAAGATCTTCTCGGCGTCGGCCTCGATGCGGTCGGTGAGCTGCTCGACGTACCAGGAACCGCCCAGCGGGTCCGCGACGTTGGCGACGCCGGTCTCCTCCATCAGCACCTGCTGGGTGCGCAGCGCGATCTCGGCGGCCTGCGCGCTGGGGAGGGCGAGGGTCTCGTCGAGGGCGTTGGTGTGGAGGGAGTTGGTGCCGCCGAGGACGGCGGAGAGGGCCTCCACGGCCGTGCGCACCACGTTGTTGTACGGCTGCTGCGCGGTGAGCGAGACGCCGGCGGTCTGGGTGTGGAAGCGGAGCCACTGGGCCTTGTCGGTCTTGGCGCCGTACACCTCCTTCATCCAGCGGGCCCAGATCCGGCGGGCGGCGCGGAACTTGGCGATCTCCTCGAAGAAGTCGAGGTGGGCGTCGAAGAAGAAGGAGAGGCCGGGGGCGAAGACGTCCACGTCCAGGCCGCGGGAGAGGCCGAGCTCGACGTAGCCGAAGCCGTCGGCGAGGGTGTACGCCAGCTCCTGCGCGGCCGTCGCCCCGGCCTCGCGGATGTGGTAGCCGGAGACGGAGAGCGGCTTGTACGCGGGGATGCCGGCGGCGCAGTGCTCCATCAGGTCGCCGATGAGGCGCAGGTGCGGCTCGGGCGGGAAGAGCCACTCCTTCTGCGCGATGTACTCCTTGAAGATGTCGGTCTGGAGCGTGCCGTTGAGCACGGCCGGGTCGACGCCCTGGCGCTCGGCGGCGACGAGGTACATGCAGAAGACGGGGACGGCGGGGCCGGAGATCGTCATCGACGTGGTGACGTCGCCGAGCGGGATGCCCTTGAAGAGGACCTCCATGTCGGCGGCGGAGTCGATGGCGACGCCGCAGTGGCCGACCTCGCCGAGGGAGCGGGGGTCGTCGGAGTCGCGGCCCATGAGGGTGGGCATGTCGAACGCGACCGAGAGCCCGCCGCCGCCGGCGTCGAGGATCATCTTGTACCGCTCGTTGGTCTGCTCGGCGTTGCCGAAGCCGGCGAACTGGCGGATGGTCCAGGTGCGGCCCCGGTAGCCGGTGGGGTGGAGTCCCCGGGTGAAGGGGTACTCACCGGGCCAGCCGATGCGCTCGAACCCCTCGTAGGCGTCCCCGGGCCGGGGCCCGTAGACCGGCTCGACCGGGTCCCCGGAGAGCGTGGTGAAGTCCGCGTCGCGCTTGCGGGCCTTGTCGTAACGGGCCTGCCAGCGACGGCGGCCTTCCTCGATCGCGTCAGCGTCCATGCTTCGAATTTACTAGGACGTCCTAGTAAATGTCGATGACAAACCCCCGCACAGTTGTACGGGGGTGGATATCAGGCCTTGACCGGAACCGGCTGCACGCCGCTGACCAGCGGCTTCACCTCGGCGACGACCTTGCGCTCGACGAAGAACGCCGCGAAGGGGATGGTGCCCGAGAGGAGTACCCAGACGATCTTGCCGAACGACCACCGGGCCTTGGAGCCCAGGTCGAAGGCGAAGACCAGGTAGATGATGTAGAGCACGCCGTGGGCCTGGGAGACCGCGAAGGTCACGTCCTCGCCGGTGTCGAAGCCATACTTGGCGACCATGCAACCGCAGAGGATCAGGAGCATGACGGCGGTCACGTACGCCATGACGCGGTAGCGGGTCAGCACGCTGGATTTCATGCCGTCGAGCGTAACCGCCCGTTCCGGGGCGATCTTCGCGGGGGTCAGCCCTCGTCGAAGTCGTGCGCCGCGACGCGCAGCGGCCGGAGGAGGGCGAAGATCTCGGTGCACTCCTCGGCGTCGTAGGCGCCCAGACCGAACTCCATCTCCATCAGGTCGCGGGTGGCCGCCTCGACCACCTCCCGGCCCTTCGCGGTGATGGAGGCGAGGGTGCCGCGCCCGTCGTTGGGGTTGGGGCGCTTGGCGACGAGGCCCGACCGCACCAGGCGGTCCACCGTGTTCGTCACCGAGGTGGGGTGGACCATCAGCCGCTCGCCGATCTTCGACATGGTCAGCTCGCCCTCCTTGGAGAAGGTGAGCAGCACCAGTGCCTCGTAGCGGGCGAAGGTCAGCCCGTACGGCTTGACCACGGCGTCGACCTCGGCCAGAAGGATCTGGTGGGCGCGCATGATCGAGGTGATCGCGGCCATCGAGGGGACCGGGCCCCAGCGCTTCTGCCAGAGTTCGTCGGCTCGGGCGATGGGGTCGAAGGGGAGACTCAGCGGCTTCGGCACGCGACGACCTTACCGATTGGTCATATGACGGTCAGCCCCGTCTCGCCCTTCGGTCGCGAGGAGGACACCGAGGATCAGGACGGCGAGGAGGCCCGCGCCGGCGACCACCAGGTGGACCGGGACGAACTCGGCGGCGAGGCCCGCACCGGCCATGCCGACGCCCTGGACGGTCATCATGCCCGCCGTCATGAGGGTCATGGCCCTCCCCCTCCGCTCCTCGGGGACGGCGGCGACGAACCGGGCGTCCAGACCGAGGGTGTACGCGCCGGCGGCGCCGGCCGCGACGAGCGCGAGGGCGGCGAGGGCGGGGCCGGGGCGGAGCGCGTACAGGAGGAAGGGGAGGAAGCCGGCGAGGAGGAGGGGGGCGACGAGCCGGACGCGGGTGGCCGGGCTCAGGACGGCGCCGGCGAGGAGCTCCCCGGCGATGGTGCCGACGGGCATGGCGCACATGAGGAGGCCGAGGGCGGCGGTGGAGACGCCGAGGCCGTCGGCGTAGGGGGCGGCGAGCGCCTCGGGGACGACGACGAAGAGCGGCGGCACCCAGAAGAGCAGCATCAGGCCGCGGATCCGGCGGTCGCGCAGCAGGGACCAGGTGGCGCCGAGTCCTTCGCGCCCTTCGGCGGCGCGGGCGGGGCGGCGGACGGTGCCGAGGCGCAGCAGCAGGGCGGAGAGGAGGAAGGTCCCGGCGGTGAGGGCGATGGCGCCGCGGGCGGGGACGACGGTGAGCAGGACGCCGCCGACGCCGAAGCCGGCGAGGAGGGCGGACTGGGAGACGATCCGCAGCAGCGAGCGGCCGAGGACGAAGAGGTCGCCGTCGCCGAGGATGTCGGCGAGCGTCGCCATCCGGGTCCCCTGGAAGACGGGCGCGACGGCGGCGACGGCGCAGCGCAGGGCGAGGAGTCCGGCGACGGGGGTGGCGGGCAGGACCATGAGCGCGACGGCGCCGGCGCAGACCAGGTCGCAGACGACGAGGACGCGACGGGGCGGGTGGCGGTCGGCGAGACCGGCGAGGAGGGTGCCGCCGAGGAGGTAGGGGAGGAAGCCGAGGGCGAAGGTGAGGGAGGAGAGCAGCGGGGACCGGGTGAGGTCGTAGACGAGGACGGTGAGCGCGATCTCGCTGACGACGAGCCCGAGCAGCGAGAGCAGGTGCGCCCCGAACACCCACCGGAACTCGCGGACGCGGAAGACGGCGAGGTAGCCGGGGGCGGGTCCGGTGGCGGCGTCGTCGGGTCCGGCGGTGTCGGGTCCGGCGGCGGCGTCGGGTCCGGCGGTGGTGGCGGCGTCGGGTCCGGCGGCGGTGGGTTCGGCGGTGGCGGCAGGGGTGTCGGTCTGGGCCATGCACGCAGCCTGGGGGCGACCCGACGGCCGTCCTAGACTTTCGGCTCCAGCCGAATGTCCCGTACCTCGGAGGGCGTGCCGTGCCGTATCACCTGCTCTTCGGGGAGTCCGATCCGCTGCGGATCCGGTTCGCCGTGTCGCCGCTGTGGGAGACGCAGTCGGCCGTGCGGGTGCTGGCGCGGCCACGGCAGCAGGGGTACCACCTGCCGTGGCTGCGGCGGATCGCCGGAGCCGCGCGGGAGCTGGAGCTGGCGCCGCTCCAGCTGCTGATGCCGGAGCGGGGGCATTCGCCGGACTTCCTGTATCCGCCGCCGCTGGGGCCCGCCGCCACCTTCGAGGAGGAGCTGGCCGCCGTACGGGCCGTCGATCCGGCGCTGGTCGGGCCGGACCTCGCGCGGGCGCTGGCCGGTACGCCGGGGGCGGCCGGGAGCGCCGAGGGGCGTCGGCTGCTCGCCGATCCTGCGGGTGCCGTGGCGCGGCTGTCGGAGCTGCTCCGGGCCGCCTGGGAGGCGCTGGTCGCCCCCGAGTGGCCCCGGCTGCGGACGCTCCTGGAGGCGGATGTGGCGTACCACTCGCGGCGGCTCGCGGAGGGTGGCCTGGAGCGGCTGCTCGGCGAGCTGCATCCGTCCTTCTCCTGGGATCCGGAGACGGCCGTCCTGGAGGTCGGCGCCTATCGCGGGGAGCACGTGCGGGCGCTGGGCGGCCGGGGTCTGGTCCTGATGCCGTCGGTGTTCATCTGGCCGGAGGTGGTGAGCGGTTTCGAGGAGCCGTGGCAGCCGACGGTGGTGTATCCGGTGCGCGGCGTCGGCGGGCTGTGGACCCCGGCGCGGGAGCGCGCGCCGGAGGCGCTGTCGCGGCTGCTCGGGCCGGTGCGGGCGGACGTGCTGTGCGCGCTCGACGAGCCGGCGGGGACGACGGCGCTGGCGCACCGGCTGGGGCGGGCGCCGTCCTCGGTCTCGGCGCACCTCGCGGTGCTGCGGGACGCGGGGCTGCTGACCTCGCGCCGTTACGGCCACCAGGTGCTGTACGAGCGGACACCGCTGGGGATCGCGGTGTCGCAGCCGGACGCCGGATGACCGTCATGTCACGATGAGCCCCGTTCGTCGCGCTGCCGCGGGCGGACCCACGCCCGTACTCCCCGTGTGCCGACCCTGGGGGCCGGATGTCCCGCCGTACCGCCGTCACCGCCTTCGCCCTCGCGGCCGCCCTGCTGCTGACCGGCAGCGGCTGCTCCTCCGACGGGCCCGCGCCCTCCCCCGTCGGTCCGCCGGTCACGACGAAGGGCGAGGCCCCGGCGCCGACCGGCGGTTCGCCGTTCTGGGTGGATCCGGAGAGCGACGCGGCCCGGCAGGTCCGGCAGTACGAGGCACAGGGCCGGGCCGACGACGCCCGGGTGCTGAAGCGGATCTCCGAGCAGCCGGTCGCGGACTGGCCGGCCGGGGACGACCCGGTGCCGGAGATCCGGCGGGCGGTGAGCGGGGCGGCGGCCGAGGGCCGGACGGCGGTCTTCGTGGCGTACAACATCCCGCACCGCGACTGCGGGATGTACTCGGCCGGCGGGGCGCACGACGGGCAGGCGTACCGGGCCTGGGTGGACTCCTTCGCCTCGGCGATCGGGGACGCCCCGGCGATGGTGGTCCTGGAGCCGGACGCGGTGCCGCACATGGTGGACGGCTGCACGCCGGGGCAGTACCACGGGGAGCGGTCGGGGCTGCTCGCCGAGGCGATCGAGCGGCTGAAGCGGCAGCCCGGCACCCGGGTCTACCTGGACGCGGGGAATCCGGCGTGGATCGACGATCCGGGGAAGCTGGTGGAGCCGCTGCGGCGGGCCGGGATCGCCCGCGCGGACGGCTTCTCGCTGAACGTGTCGAACTTCCAGGAGACCTCGGTCGTACGGGACTTCGGGGCGACCCTGTCGGGGCTGCTCGGCGGCCTGCACTTCACGGTCGACACGAGCCGGAACGGCGCCGGCCCCCTCCCGGGGGACGGGGCGGAGGCCTGGTGCAATCCCCCGGGCCGGTCGCTGGGCGTGCCGCCGACGGACCGGACCGGGGACGCGCTGGTGGACGCGTACCTGTGGATCAAGCGTCCGGGGGATTCGGACGGGCAGTGCCGGGGCGGCCCGGCCGCGGGGACCTGGTGGCCCGAGTACGCGCTCGGCCTGGCCCGCCGCTCCGGTTCCTGACGCCCCGCTCCCCCGGGCTCCGCTCCCTCACTCCCCGGCGACCCGGACCCAGGTGGCCTCGGAGGGGATGCCGGCCTCGTCGGTGACGAAGAGCATGTACCAGCCGGGCGGGACGAGGGTGCGGTCCTCGGGGGCGTCCACGGTGACCGTGAGCCCGTCCTCGCCCTTGATCAGCTCCAGTGCCACCGAGCGCTGTTCGACGTCGGTGGTGTGGGTGACGGCGCTGGGCCGCATCAGCCGGGCCTTGACGATCCGGCCGGCGTCCTTGGTCTTGAAGGTGGCCCGGCCGTTCCGGTCGAGCTCCCGGGGGCCCTCGCCCAGGACCGGCCGGTCGGCGCCGGCCCGGTGGAGGTAGGGCGGGGTGAAGACCTCGACGCGCTGCTCGAAGGTGCCGAGCTTGGTGTTGTCCTTGTCGTCGAAGAGCGGGTCGGAGCCGAAGGTGGCGACCCGCCCGTCCGGCAGCAGCAGCGCCTCCGAGTGGTAGTTGCGGCCGACGGTGGGGTCGGCCGCCGCCGCGAAGGCGTTGGTGGCGGGGTCGTAGAACTGTGCCTTGAGGATGTCGCTGCCGCTGCGGCCCCGGTAGTCGCGCGAACCGCCGGTGGTGAAGACGGTGTCGTCGGGGAGCAGGACGCTGCTGAGGTAGCGGGTGCCCTGCGGGAGTGCGGGGCCGTCCCGGAAGGTGGGGCTGTCGGTGGCGAGGTCGACTATGGAGGTGCGGGCGGTGGACTTGGCGGACTCGCCGACCCCGCCGCCGCCGAGGACCATCACCTTCTGGGCCTGCGCGGGCGGCAGGATCAGGGAGGCGGAGGTCTCCAGCTGGTCGGCGTCGGTGAGGCCGGGCAGCTTGGTGAAGGTGTTGGTCCTCAGGTCCCACAGGCCGGGCGCGCGGCCCTTCTCGGCGGGTCCGTAGCCGGCGTTGGAGCCGGTGTAGAGGAGCTTGCCGCCCTTGGTCAGGAAGAGCGAGGGGTAGGTGGGGAAGTAGCGGAAGGGGCCCCTCGTCCACTTCTTGGTCTGCGGGTCGTAGATCTCGTTGTCGCCGGGGACGACGTCGCCGACGTCGTTGAGACCGGAGACGGCGAGGACCCTGCCGTCCTGGAGGCCGACCAGGGTGGGGTACCAGCGGGCGTCCCTCATGGGGGCGACGGGGATGTACCTCTCCGCCTCGGGGTCGAACTCGTAGGCGGCCTTGATGCCCTGGAAGTCCTGCTTCTCGGTGGTGAGCTTCTGGGCGAGGCCGTAGACGTCGTCGGCCTGCTTGCCCTTGAGGCCGACGACCTCGTACTGCGCGGCCTCGGTGGTGAGGGCCTGCGGGCCCTCCTCGACGGCCTCGACGAAGACCCGGGCCTCGGCGGCGGTCACCTTGGTCTTCCACGGCTTCATCTGGCCGCTCTTGAAGTACGAGATCTCGAACTCGCGCTTCGCCTTGGGGACGGTGACGTCGGTGGTGGTGACGTACTCGACCCCGGACGGGGAGCGGAAGACGGTGCCCTTCTTCAGGGTCACGGCCTTGTCGGGGCTCTCGTTCTTCACCCGCATGCCGCCGCCGGCCTTCTTCACCCCGCCGTCGAGGACCTCGTAGCGGGCGGTGCCGCCGGCCACCAGGAGCCGGCCGTCGGGCAGCTGGCTGTGGCCGGCGCAGAAGAAGTCCTCGGGGGTGGGGATCTTCTTGAAGGTGTTCTTCACCGGGTCCCACAGGACGGTGTCGAAGGTCCCGGCGTCGAAGTTCTGCTGGTTGTTGCCGGAGCCGGCGATCAGCAGCACCTTGCCGGTGCGCAGGAGGGCGGCGTGGATGGCGTTGATCCGCGCCCCGTCGGGGACGGAGACGGCGCCCCAGGAGCCGTACTTCTTCTTGTAGCCGGGCTGGGCGATCTTGTAGGCGTGGTACTTCTCCGAGGCGAAGGTGACGGCGGCGGGGGCGTTGAGCGCCGCGAGGACGAGGACGGCGCCGCTGCCGAGCAGGGTCTTCTTGAACTTCTTGGACGGCCGGTAGGTCATGGATCAGTTCCCTCCGGTCGTGGGCGCGGTGGTCGCGGGCGGGTGCGGGGGCAGGGGCGGGAACTGCGGCAGCGGCGGTACGGTGCGCAGCTCGATGCCCTTGCGGGCGACGGCGAGGCGGCGGTCGCGGGTCCGGGCGCGGGCCCGCTCGCGGACCGTGCGGGCGCGGCGGTCGCGCAGGAGGGTCCAGGACCACACGGCGACCGGGGCGAGCGTGATGACGAGGGCGAGGACCGCCCAGGTGCGCATGGCCGCGTGGGTGTGGCCGAAGTGGACCGAGGCCACCAGGGAGGCGACGAGGACGGCCGCCCAGCAGAGGTGGATGCGGAAGGTGAGGACGCGGTCGGGGCTGGCGGCGCCGCCCTTGGGGGTGACGACGAAGCGGCCGCGGGTGCGCAGCAGCGCGGAGCCGAGGGACTTCAGGTAGACGGGCGCGGAGAGCGCGGACATCGCCATGCCGGCGAGGCCGCCGGAGCCTTCGGGTTCGTGCGGGGAGACGTTGTGGCGGCGGTTCCAGAGGTAGAGGCCGATCTGGAGGGCGACGGCGTCGCTGTAGATCATGAGCCAGACCTGGGAGGAGACCTGGGTGCCGGAGGCGCCGAGCCACAGGTAGAGGACGCAGCTGAGGATGCCGAGCAGCCAGTTCACGGCCGTCATGGGGTAGTAGACGAGCATGAGCGTGTAGTTGAGGAGGCGGCCGGGCGGCATGCTGAACGGCGCCTTCCAGTACTGCTTGACGACCGTCTCGTACGTCCCCCGGGACCAGCGGAGCTGCTGGCTGAAGAAGTCGGTCCAGGACTCCGGTCCCTCGCCGACGGCGAGGACGTCGGGGGTGTAGACGGAGCGCCAGCGGCGGCCGGTGAGCGGGTTCTTGCGGCGGTGCAGCTCGAAGCCGGTGGCCATGTCCTCGGTGACGGAGTCGTACAGGCCGCCGATCTGCCGGAGCGCGGCGATCCGGACGACGTTGTTGGTGCCGACGAACATGGGGGCGCGGTAGCGGTTCCCGGCGCGCTGGATGAGCGCGTGGAAGAGGAACTGCTGGGACTCGGCGGCCTTGGTGACGGCGCCCGTGTAGTTGCCGTAGACCTGGGGGCCGACGACGAAGGCGACGTCGGGGTCGCGGAAGTAGCCGAGCATCCGCTCCAGGAAGCCGGGGAGCGGGACGTGGTCGGTGTCGACCGAGGCGAAGTACTCGTAGGCGTCGCCGTGCAGGGCGAGCCAGGCGTTGTAGTTGCCGTGCTTGGTCCTCGCCTTGTGCGCGCCCTTCCTGCGGTTCCACTCGGGCACGCCGGCCCGGGTGAAGTGGCGGACGCCGAGTTCGGCGCAGAGGGCCTTGGCCTCGTCGTCGTCGCCCTCGTCGAGGAGCCACACGTGCAGGGTGCCGTCGTGCCGTACGCGGACGGCGGCCTCCAGCGTGCCGCGGACCATGGCGAGGGGTTCCTTGCCGGGCACGTACGTGGTGAGGAAGGCGACCCGGGTGCCCTGGGCGGGGTACACCGGGACGGGGTCGCGGGCGACCATGGTGGCGTGGGCGATCGAGGTGACGTTCACCAGCATGAAGAGGCAGATGAGGCCGATCGACACGAGCATCACGGTGTCGTAGGGCACCCGCCAGGTGTCGTCGCCCTCGCGGACCGTCCAGTGGGTGGGCCAGACCAGGTAGGCCAGCAGCACCGCGGAGAGCAGCGGCGCGAGCGCCATGAGCAGGACGGCTCGTATTCGGTGCGGCTCCTTCGAGAGCAGGCTCGTGTACTGCACCCGGTAGGACGCCGTGTCCGGTTCCGTGAGGGGACCGGCGAGTCGGCTGTAGGTGTCGTAGTCGTAGCCTCCCGGCCGCACGGTGCCTCCAGCTGTCGTCGATCGGGTCGATATCCCCACGAAAGGGGAGATCGTCCGGCGTGTCGACTGGAGTACTCCGAGTGAGGGCGTCCTAGCGCCCGCGGCCACCCGATCGACGCAGCGTGTACGCGACCGCCTTCCGCGCCACCGGGTTCAGCTCCTGGAGGGCGGCGAGCAGGGCGGCGAGCTGTTCGAGCGCGTGGAGGGCGGCGTCGGCGCCGTCCGGGTCGACGCCCTCGTAGAGTTCGAGGCCGACGAAGGAGGCGGCGACGGCCCGGGCGAGGCCGGCCGGGTCGGTGACGCCGTCCAGCGGGGTGCCGGCGAGCACCCGCCGGAGCACCTGCTCGATCTCCTCGACCCACAGGTCGAGCCCGGCGGCGGTGGCCGGGGCGAGCCGGGGGTGGGTCTGGGCGCCGGCGAGCAGTTGGGCGAGGACGGCCACGTGCCCGGCGTCCCGCTCCTCGTCGTGCATCGCCCGCCCGAAGGCGAGCAGTTCGCCCAGGTCGGTGACGGCCCTGAGCCGGTCGCGGTGGCGGGCCACCCGCAGCTCCGCGCCGCGCCGGCAGGCGGTGGCGAGGAGCTCGTCGACGGAGCCGAAGTGGTAGAAGACGAGGGCCTGGTTGACCCCGGCGGCGGCCGCGACGGTCCGGGCGGAGGCGCCGGTGATGCCGTGTTCGACGAGGGCCCGCAGGGCGCCGTCGAGCAGCTTCTCGCGGGTCTCCCGCCCCTTGGCGTCCCGCGACCCCCGCGCCTTCTCTTCCCCGCTCACGCCCGCCCCTCCTCGCGTACGGATCCCCACCCCACCGCGGCACACAGCCGGCCGCCGCCGGCCCGGTGGCGCTCCCCCGCGGAGACACCGGTGCCGGCGACGGCCGGAAGCGGGAAGAAGCTGTGGAGCCCCACGGCCGTTCCCCCGTTTTGAGCGACTGCTCAAGGAGGACGTTAACCGATGTTGAGCACCTGCTCAAAGTCGTTTCGGCGCCCCCCGGGCACACGGAAACCCCCGGTGGTATGCCGGGGGTTCCGGGTGGCGCGGGCTCAGGCGCCGAGGTGGCGCTCCACCGTCTCGACCTTGGCGGTGAGGCCGTCGGTGACGCCGGGCCTGATGTCGGCCTTGAGGACGAGGGAGACGCGCGGGGCGCGGGCCTCTACGGCGGCGACGGCCCGCTTCACGACGTCCATGACCTCGTCCCACTCCCCCTCGACGGACGTGAACATGGCGTCGGTGCGGTTCGGCAGACCGGACTCCCGGACGACGCGGACGGCGTCGGCGACGTACTCGCCGACCTCCTCGCCCACGCCGAGCGGGGTGACGGAGAAGGCGACGATCACGCGTTCACCGTGCCCTCGCGGCGGGCGCGGGAGGCCATGACGGCCGCCTCGGCCTCGCCCTTCAGCTTGCGGTCGGCGAAGAAGCCGCCGAAGGGCACCACGGAGAGGAGGAAGTAGACGGCGGCGGTGCCGAGGCTCCACTTGGTGCGGTTCCAGGCGTCCAGCCAGAAGAGCACGTAGAGGACGAAGAGCACGCCGTGGACGGCGCCCATCACCGGCACCGCGTTGAAGTCCGTGGTCCGCTTGAGCACCGAGCAGACCAGCAGGAGCAGGAACGAGACGGCCTCGGGCGCGGAGACGAGCCGGAGGCGGTGCAGCGAGGAAGCGGTCTTGAGGTCCACGGAGGGGTCACCTTCGTTCGAGCAGGAGCGCGATCTTGTGAACGGATGCACAAGGGGTGGGCGAGTCCATTGTGCACGGCGACTTTGCTGTCTCTTTATCCGGGTCCCCGCTACCTTCGGCCCGTGGCTACGTTCCGACTCCAAGGCAGCAGGGTGCTCGCCGTGACGATGACCGGCGACGCCGTCAAGGCGAAGAACGGCTCGATGGTCGCCTACGACGGGCAGATGGCGTTCAAGAAGATGAGCGGCGGCGGGGAGGGCCTGCGCGGCATGGTCACCCGTCGGCTGACGGGGGAACAGATGGAGGTGATGGAGGTCAGGGGCCAGGGGACCTGCTGGTTCGCCGACCGGGCTTCCGAGATCAACCTCGTGGGGCTGCGCGGCGAGAAGCTCTGGGTGGAGGCGAGCAACCTGCTCTGCACCGACGCGGGGCTGCGCACCGGCACCACCTTCACGGGACTGCGCGGCGGCGCGACCGGAAACGGCCTCTTCACCACCACGGTGGAGGGCACCGGACAGGCGGCGATCATGTCCGACGGTCCGGCGGTGGTGCTCCGGGTGACCCCGCAGTACCCGCTGTCGGTCGACCCGGGGGCGTACATCGCCCACCAGGGCGACCTCCAGCAGCACTTCCAGTCGGGTGTGACCTTCCGCACCCTGCTCGGCGAGGGCGGCGGCGAGGCCTTCCAGATCCGCTTCGAGGGCGACGGCCTGGTCTACGTCCAGCCCAGCGAGCGGAACACCGTCGGAGGCGACGTCTGATGCCGTTCCGAGAGATCAACTCGAAGATGGTCGAGGCGACCGTCGTCCCCGGACAGCGCCTCTTCAGCCAGCGCGGCGCCATGCTCGCGTACCGCGGGAACGTCACGTTCACGCCGAACATGGCGGGCGGCCAGGGCGGCCTGATGTCGATGATCGGCCGCCGGGTGGCCGGCGAGGCGACACCGCTGATGACCGTGGAGGGCAGCGGCACGGTGATGTTCGGGCACGGCGGCCACCACATCCAGGTGATCGCGCTGACCGGCGACACCCTCCACGTGGAGGCGGACCGGCTGCTCGCCTTCGACGGCACCCTGGAGCAGGGCACGATGTTCATGGGCTCGCAGGGCGGGGTCATGGGCCTGGTCCGCGGCCAGGTGACCGGCCAGGGTCTCTTCACCACCACCCTGAAGGGCCACGGCGCGGTGGCGGTCATGGCGCACGGCGGGGTCGTCGAGCTGCCGATCACCCCGGGCCGCCCGGTCCACGTCGACCCGCAGGCGTACGTGGCCCACCACGGCGACGTGCGCAACAAGCTCTCGACCGCGCTGGGCTGGCGGGACATGGTGGGCCGCGGTTCGGGCGAGGCCTTCCAGCTGGAGCTGAGCGGCAGCGGCGCGGTGTACGTCCAGGCATCGGAGGAGAAGCTGTGAGCAGCCCCGTCATCCACGATCCGCACACCCTGCCGTCGGACGACAACGTCAACGCGTACACCTTCTGCGTGGAGCTCAAGGGCTCCCAGTGGTTCCTGCAGAAGGGGAAGATGATCGCCTACTACGGGCGGATCGAGTTCAACGGGATCGGGCACGGGCGGCTCGACCGGCTGGTGCGGACCGCCTTCCACTCGCCGCTGCACGCGAGCGACTGGGTGGTGGCCGAGGGCTCCGGGAAGATGCTCCTCGCGGACCGGGCCTTCGACGTGAACTCGTACGACCTGGACGAGGGCAACCTGACGATCCGTTCCGGGAACCTGCTGGCCTACCAGCCGACGCTGGCGCTGAAGCAGTCGATCGTGCCGGGCTTCGTGACGCTGATCGGCACCGGCAAGTTCGTGGCCGCGTCGAACGGGCCGGTGGTCTTCATGGAGCCGCCGCTGCGGGTGGACCCTCAGGCGCTGGTCGGCTGGGCGGACTGCCCTTCCCCCTGTCACCATTACGACCACGCCTACCTGACGGGCGTGATGGGCGGCGTACGGGCCCTGACCGGCATCGGGGGCTCCTCCGGCGAGGAGCACCAGTTCGAGTTCGTCGGCGCGGGCACGGTGCTGCTCCAGTCGACGGAGCTGCTGATGGCGGAGCGGGAGATCGGCGGACCGCCGGCCCAGGCGGGGGTCCCGGGCGGGCATGGTCCGCACGGTTCCGGCCAGGCGGCGCCCGGTGCGGTACCACGCCTTCCCGGCCAGCTCGGTGACCTGCAGCGGCGCTTCGGGCTGTGAGCGGTAGTCTGCGGAGCGTGACGCTTCGAACGGCCGCGCGGGGACCGCGGCCGGTCCGGCGGGTGCCGAGCGTCACCCCGCAGATTTCGTCAAGTATTCAACTTCTTAGGTAGAATCCACTCTATGGACACCGAGACGGCCACCCCCTGGCTCACCGACGCCGAGCAGTGCGCGTGGCGCACCTTCCTCGACGTCCAGAGAATGCTGACGCACCAGCTGGAGCGGGACCTCCAGCCCTTCGGCCTGACGATGAACGACTACGAGATCCTCGTCAACCTCTCGGAGTCCGCCGAGCGCCGACTCCGCATGAGCGACCTCGCCGCCGCCACCCTCCAGTCCAAGAGCCGCCTCTCGCACCAGATCACCCGGATGGAGAACGCCGGCCTGGTCCAGCGGGTGAACTGCGAGTCCGACCGGCGCGGCCTCTACGCGGTCCTCACCGACCAGGGCATGGACACCATGCGCAAGGTCGCCCCGCACCACGTGGAGTCGGTCCGCGACCACTTCATCGACCGGCTCTCCCAGGAGGCGCTCGGCGACCTCCACGAATCGCTCAAGCCCGTCGCCGAGCGGCTGCGCGGCAAGCGCGGCAAGCCGTGACCTGACAGATGTGACCAGGGCACGGAAAGGGCCCTCCCGCCGAGCGGGAGGGCCCTTTCCGTACGTCCGGGCCTGCTTTCCGGTCAGGCGTCCGGGCCTAGTTTCCGGTCAGGCTCGCCAGGAGCTCGTCGGAGGCCGCGTAGGGGTCGGTCGCGCCGGTCGCGATCCGCTCGGCCAGCGCGTCGAGCCGCCGGTCCCCGTGCAGGTCGCCGATCCGCTCGCGCAGCGCCGTGATGGTGATGGTCTCCACCTCGCGGGCCGCGCGGGCCTTGCGGCGCTCCGCCAGGACCCCGTGCTCCTCCATCCAGGCCCGGTGCTTCTCCAGGGCCTCCACGACCTCGTCGACGCCCTCGCCGCGCGCCGCGACCGTCTTCACGATCGGCGGCCGCCAGTCGGCGGGGCCGCGAGCCTCGCCGAGGCCCAGCATGTGGTTGAGCTCGCGGGCCGTGGCGTCGGCGCCGTCCCGGTCGGCCTTGTTGACCACGTACACGTCGCCGATCTCCAGGATGCCCGCCTTCGCGGCCTGGATCCCGTCGCCCATGCCCGGGGCGAGCAGCACCACCGAGGTGTCCGCCTGCCCGGCGATCTCCACCTCGGACTGGCCGACGCCGACGGTCTCCACCAGGATCACGTCGCAGCCGGCCGCGTCGAGGACGCGGATGGCCTGCGGGGCGGACCAGGCGAGGCCGCCCAGGTGGCCCCGGGTGGCCATCGAGCGGATGTAGACGCCGGGGTCGGAGGCGTGCTCCGACATCCGCACCCGGTCGCCGAGGAGGGCGCCGCCGCTGAACGGCGAGGACGGGTCGACGGCGAGCACGCCGACCCGCTTGCCGGCCCGGCGGTACGCGGTCACCAGCGCCGAGGTCGACGTGGACTTGCCGACCCCGGGGGAACCGGTCAGGCCCACCACGTAGGCGTTGCCGGTGAGCGGGGCCAGCGCCGCCATCACCTCGCGCAGCTGCGGGGACGCCCCCTCCACGAGCGAGATCAGCCGGGCCACGGCCCGCGGCCGGCCCTCCCGTGCCTGGGCGACCAGTGCGGGGACGTCCACCATGCTGCGTTCTCCTGTCGGAAGTGCTTACTTGCCGGCCACGCGGATGATCAGGGCGTCGCCCTGGCCGCCGCCGCCGCAGAGCGCGGCCGCGCCGGTGCCGCCGCCGCGCCGCTTGAGCTCGAGGGCGAGGTGGAGCACCACCCGGGCGCCGGACATGCCGATCGGGTGGCCGAGCGCGATGGCGCCGCCGTTGACGTTCACCTTTTCCGGGGACACGCCGAGGTCCTTCATGGACTGTACGGCGACGGCGGCGAAGGCCTCGTTGATCTCGATCAGGTCGAGGTCGTCGACGGTCAGGCCGTCCTTCTCCAGGGCGTGCCGGATGGCGTTGGACGGCTGCGACTGGAGCGAGTTGTCCGGGCCGGCCACGTTGCCGTGGGCGCCGATCTCGGCGATCCACTCCAGGCCCAGCTCCTCCGCCTTGGCCTTGCTCATCACGACGACGGCGGCGGCGCCGTCGGAGATCTGCGAGGAGGTGCCGGCGGTGATGGTGCCGTCCTTGGCGAAGGCCGGGCGGAGCTTGCCGAGGGACTCGGCGGTGGTCTCGGCGCGGACGCCCTCGTCCTTGGCGAAGATCACCGGGTCGCCCTTGCGCTGCGGGATCTCGATCGGGGTGATCTCGGCCTCGAAGACGCCGTTCTTCTGGGCGGCGGCGGCGCGCTGGTGCGACAGCGCGGCGATCTCGTCCTGCGAGGCGCGGTCGATGCCCAGGCGGGTGTTGTGCTTCTCGGTGGACTCGCCCATCGCGATGTTCTCGAAGGCGTCGGTGAGGCCGTCGTACGCCATCGCGTCGAGCATCTCGATCGCGCCGTACTTGTAGCCCTCGCGGGACTTCGGCAGCAGGTGCGGCGCGTTGGTCATCGACTCCTGGCCGCCGGCGACGATCACATCGAACTCGCCGGCGCGGATCAGCTGGTCGGCGAGCGCGATGGCGTCCAGGCCCGACAGACAGACCTTGTTGATGGTGAGGGCGGGGACGTTCATCGGGATGCCGGCCTTGACGGCGGCCTGGCGGGCGGGGATCTGCCCGGCGCCCGCCTGGAGCACCTGGCCCATGATCACGTACTGCACCTGGTCGCCGCCGATGCCGGCCCGGTCCAGGGCGGCCTTGATGGCGAAGCCGCCCAGGTCGGCCCCGGAGAAGGACTTGAGCGAGCCGAGCAGGCGACCCATGGGCGTGCGGGCGCCCGCGACGATCACTGAGGTGGTACCGGTCGTTCCAGACATGAGGCACGGCCCCTTGGGATGAGGAGTGAACGAGGGTTTACCGCCAATGTACTGAGGGGTGCGGCGCGCGGTCACCGGCCTGCCGGTGTGACGGCGCGCACGTTGCGTAACCACCCCCGCGGAGGTGCACTGGAGCCATGCTGACGCGTATCGACCACATCGGGATCGCCTGCTTCGACCTGGACAGGACCGTCGAGTTCTACCGTGCCACGTACGGCTTCGAGGTCTACCACTCCGAGGTCAACGAGGAGCAGGGCGTCCGCGAGGCCATGCTCAGGATCAACGCCACCGACGACGGCGGCGCCTCCTACCTCCAGCTCCTGGAGCCCACCCGCGAGGACTCCGCGGTGGGCAAGTGGCTGGCCAAGAACGGCGAGGGCGTCCACCACATCGCCTTCGGCACCGCGGACGTCGACGGGGACGCCGAGGCGATCCGCGGCAAGGGCGTCCGGGTCCTCTACGACGAGCCCCGGATCGGCTCCATGGGCTCCCGGATCACCTTCCTCCACCCCAAGGACTGCCACGGAGTCCTCACCGAACTCGTCACCTCCGCACCGCCTTCCGCCGACCACTCCTCAGTGGAGCACTGACCTCCGTATTCCCGGCCCGGTAGAGTGGGCGACTCCGGGCCGGGGCCGGTCGGGGCCGCTTCGCGCGGCACCGTAGTCGGGATGTCGGGGTCGTCCGATCTGCCACGATTCCCCGGGGGGGCCGTTCTGTCCGGTGAACGGTGCTCGTCGGAACGTAGCGACCAGGGTTGGGGTCTCCCCTGCTCGGAGAGCTCGGGGAAGGATGGACCGCGCAGTGCGGGGCTACGAACGCCAGGAGAGCCACCGAGCTGAAGACGACCATCTCTCGCGGTTCGAAGCCGAGATGGACCGGCTGAAGAAGGAACGCGAGAAGGCCGTCCAGCACGCCGAGGACCTCGGCTACCAGGTCGAGGTCTTGCGTGCCAAGCTCCACGAGGCGCGGCGCACCATCGCGTCCCGTCCCGCCTACGACAGCGCGGACATCGGCTACCAGGCCGAGCAGCTGCTGCGCAACGCCCAGGCGCAGGCCGAGCAGCTCCGCCAGGACGCCGAGCGGGAGCTGCGCGAGGCCAGGGCGCAGACCCAGCGGATCCTCCAGGAGCACGCCGAGCACCAGGCCAGGCTCCAGGCCGAGCTGCACAACGAGGCCGTCCAGCGCCGCCAGCAGCTCGACCAGGAGCTGAACGAGCGCCGCCAGACCGTCGAGGCCCACGTCAACGAGAACGTGGCCTGGGCCGAGCAGCTGCGCGCCCGCACCGAGTCCCAGGCCCGCCGTCTGATGGACGAGGCCCGCGCCGAGGCCGAGCAGTCGCTCACCGCCGCCCGAACCGAGGCCACCCGCCTCTCCGAGGAGACCGGCCGCCGCGTCGGCGCCGAGGCGGAGGCCGCGCGCGCCGAGGCCGAAGCGATTCTGCTGCGCGCCCGCAAGGACGCCGAGCGGCTGATGACGGCCGCCTCCACCCAGGCCCAGGAGGCCACCGGCCACGCCGAGCAGCTGCGTACCGCCGCCGTCGCCGAGACCGACCAGGCCCGTCGCCAGGCCACCGAGCTGTCCCGCGCCGCCGAACAGCGGATGCAGGAGGCCGACGAGAAGCTGCGGCAGGCCCGCTCCGAGGCCGACAAGGCCCTCGCGGAGGCCAAGGACTCCGCCGCGAAGACGCTGGCCTCCGCCGACTCCGTCAACGAGCAGCGCACCCGTACCGCCAAATCGGAGATCGCCCGGCTGGTCGGCGAGGCCACCGAGAAGGCCGAGCAGCTCAAGGCCGAGGCCGAGGAGAAGCTGCGCGAGGCCACCGCGCACTCCGAGAAGGTCCTCGCCGAGGCCACCGAGAAGGCCCGCGCCAGCGCGGCCGAGGACTCGGCCGCCGCGCTCGCCAAGGCCGCCCGCAGCGCCGAGGAGGTCCTCAGCAAGGCGTCCGAGGAGGCCGCCGAGACCACCCGCAAGGCCTCCGAGGAGGCCGAGCGGATCCGCCGCGAGGCCGAGACCGAGGCCGACCGGCTGCGCTCCCGCGCCGAGGAGCAGGCCGACGAGCTGCTCGGCTCGGCGAAGGACGACACCAAGGAGTACCGGGCCAAGACCGTCGAGCTCCAGGAGGAGGCGCGGCGGCTGCGCGGCGAGGCCGAACAGCTGCGCGCCGAGGCCGTCGCCGAGGGCGAGCGGATCCGCGGCGAGGCCCGCCGCGAGGCCGTCCAGCAGATCGAGGAGGCGGCGAAGACCGCCGAGGAGCTGCTGGCCAAGGCGAAGGCCGACGCCGACGAGCTGCGCACCCACGCCGGCGCGGAGAGCGAGAAGGTCCGCTCGGAGGCGATGGAGCGCGCCCAGACGCTCCGGACCCAGGCCGAGGAGACCCTGGAGCGGACCCGCGCCGAGGCGGAGCGGCTGCGCGTCGAGTCCGAGGAGCAGGCCGAGGCGGTACGGGAGGCGGCCGAGAAGGCCGCCGAGGGGCTGCGCGCGGACGCCGAGCGGGCCGTCGAGGCGCGCCGGGCCGAGGCCGCCGAGGAGCTGACCCGGCTGCACACCGACGCCGAGGCGAAGGTGGCCGCGGCCGGACGGGAGCTGACCGACGCCCGTGCCGAGGGCGAGCGGATCCGGCGCGAGGCCGCCGAGGAGACCGAGCGGCTGCGCGCCGAGGGCGCCGAGCGGATCAAGGCGCTGTCGGAGCAGGCCGAGCAGGAGGCCGAGCGGCTGCGGACCGAGGCCTCGACGGACGCCTCCGCGGCGCGCGCCGAGGCCGAGGCGACCGCGCAGCGGCTGACCTCCGCGGCGGAGACCGAGGCCGAGCGGCTGCGGTCGGAGGCCCAGGAGACCGCCGACCGGGTGCGGGCCGAGGCCGCGGCCGCCGCCGAGCGGGTCGCCGCCGAGGCCGCCGAGGCGCTGGCCGCCGCGCAGGAGGAGGCCGTACGCCGCCGCCGGGAGGCCGAGGAGACGCTGGAGTCGGCCCGCTCCGAGGCCGGCCGGGAGCGCGAGCACGCCCGCGAGCGGTCCGAGGAGCTGCTCGCCGCCGCCCGCAAGCGGGTGGAGGAGGCCCAGGCCGAGGCCCAGCGCCTGGTCGAGGAGGCGGACGCGCGGGCGACCGAGATGGTCGGCGCCGCCGAGCAGACCGCGCAGGAGGTCCGCGACTCCGTCGCCGGGCTGCGCGAGCAGGCCGAGGAGGAGATCGCCGGGCTGCGCTCGGCCGCGGAGCACGCGGCGGAGCGGACCCGCACCGAGGCGCAGGAGGAGGCGGACCGGGTCCGCGCCGACGCGTACGAGGAGCGGGAGCGGGCGTCGGAGGACGCGACCCGCACGCGCGCGCGTGCCCAGGAGGAGTCCGAGGCGGCGAAGGCGCTCGCCGAGCGGACGGTCGGGGACGCGATCGCGGAGGCGGAGAAGCTCCGCGGGGACACCGCCGAGTACGCCCAGCGGGTGCGGACCGAGGCGACGGACGCGCTGGCGTCGGCCGAGCAGGACGCGGCCCGCACCCGGGCCGACGCCCGGGACGACGCCAACCGGATCCGTTCGGAGGCGGCCGAGAAGGCCGAGGGCGTGGTCGGCGAGGCGACGGCCGAGGCGGAGCGGATCGCCGCGGAGGCCACCCAGGTCCTCGACGACGCCCGCCAGGCCGCCGACAAGCGCCGCCAGGACGCCGCCGAACAGGCCGACACCCTCGTCGGCGAGGCGACCGCCGAGGCCGAGCGGATCACGGCCGAGTCGGCCGAGCTGTTCGAGACCACCGAGCGGGACGCGGCCCGGCTGCGGACCGAGGCCGAGCAGGTCAAGACGGACGGCGAGGCGCACGCCCAGGCGCTGCGGACGGCGGCCCTGGCCGACGCCGAGCAGATCCTGGACGAGGCCCGCCAGGCCGCCGACAAGCGCCGCCAGGACGCCGCCGAACAGGCCGACGCCCTGGTCGGCGAGGCGAACGCCGAGGCCGGCCGGATCACCGACGAGGCCGGCGAGCTGGCCGACTCGGTGACCGCCGACGCCCGGGCCGAGGCCGAGCGGACGATCGCGGACGCGGCCGGTGAGGCCGAGCGGCTGCGGACCGAGGGCGCCGAGGCGCTGGAGGCGGCCCGCCGGGACGACGAGCGGATCCGTACCGAGTCGGCGCGGGTCAGGGAGGACGCCGAGGCGGCCGCCGAGCAGATGCGCTCCGAGGCCCGCGAGGAGGCCGACCGGACCCTGGACGAGGCCCGCGAGGCCGGCGCGAGGAAGCGCGCCGACGCGGCCGAGCAGGCCGACCAGCTCGTCGCCAAGGCCCAGGAGGAGGCGCTGCGCGCCACCACCGAGGCCGAGACCCAGGCGGACACCATGGTCGGCGCCGCCCGCAAGGAGGCCGACCGGATCGTCGCCGAGGCGACCGTGGAGGGCAACGCGCTGGTGGAGAAGGCGCGGACCGACGCGGACGAACTCCTGGTCGGGGCGCGGAAGGACGCCACCGACATAAGGGAGCGGGCCGAGGAGCTGCGGGGCCGGCTCGAGGGCGAGATCGAGGAGCTGCACGAGCGGGCGCGGCGCGAGTCGGCCGAGCAGATGAAGACGGCCGGCGAGCGGGTCGACAAGCTGGTGAAGGCCGCGGAGGAGCAGCGCGTCGAGGCCGAGGAGAAGGCCAAGGAGCTGGTCTCGGAGGCGAGTTCGGAGGCGAGCAAGGTCCGGATCGCGGCCGTGCGGAAGGCCGAGGCGCTCCTGAAGGAGGCCGAGCAGAAGAAGAGTTCGCTGGTGGCCGAGGCCGAGCGGATCAAGGCGGAGGCGGAGGCCGAGGCGGACCGGCTGGTCCAGGAGGGCCGGCACGAGCTGGAGGTCCTGACCCGGCGCCGCACCGACATCAATGCCGAGATCTCCCGTGTCCAGGATGTTCTCGAGGCGTTGGAGTCTTTCGAGACCCCGTCGGCGGGGGCGAAGGACGGACTCAAGGCGGGCGCTTCCTCGGGTTCCACTCGTTCGAGTGGCAAGTCCCAGGACGGCTAGCCACTCAAAAGGCTGGACATTCTCCAGATCAAACGGGCATACGCTCGATGACACGCCGCTTCGGCCCCTAGGATTCCCTCTAACACCTCACCGGTCTCATTCGACAGGAACCCCATGAGCGACACATCCTCCCCCTTCGGCTTCGAGCTCGTGCGGCGTGGTTACGACCGCGGTCAGGTGGACGACCGCATTACCAAGCTCGTCGCCGACCGTGACAGTGCTCTGGCCCGGATCACCTCCCTGGAGAAGCGCATCGAGGAGCTCCACCTCGAAACGCAGAACGCCCAGGCGCAGGTGAGCGACGCGGAGCCGTCGTACGCCGGTCTCGGCGCGCGTGTCGAGAAGATCCTCCGTCTCGCCGAGGAGGAGGCGAAGGACCTGCGCGAGGAGGCCCGCCGCGCCGCCGAGCAGCACCGCGAGCTGGCCGAGTCGGCCGCCCAGCAGGTGCGCAACGACGCGGAGTCGTTCGCGGCCGACCGCAAGTCGAAGGCCGAGGACGAGGGTGTCCGGATCGTCGAGAAGGCGCAGGGCGAGGCGAACTCGCTGCGTGCCGAGGCCCAGAAGGACGCGCAGTCGAAGCGCGAGGAGGCGGACGCCCTCTTCGAGGAGACCCGCGCCAAGGCCGCCCAGGCCGCCGCGGACTTCGAGACCAACCTGGCCAAGCGCCGCGAGCAGTCCGAGCGCGACCTGGCCTCCCGCCAGGCCAAGGCCGAGAAGCGTCTCGCCGAGATCGAGCACCGCGCCGAGCAGCTCCGCCTGGAGGCCGAGAAGCTCCGCACGGACGCCGAGCGCCGGGCCCGCCAGACGGTGGAGACCGCGCAGCGCCAGGCCGAGGACATCGTGGCCGACGCGAACGCCAAGGCCGACCGGATCCGTTCGGAATCGGAGCGCGAGCTGGCGGCGCTCACCAACCGCCGCGACTCCATCAACGCCCAGCTGACCAACGTCCGCGAGATGCTGGCGACGCTGACCGGCGCCGCGGTGGCCGCGGCCGGTTCCCCGCTGGACGAGGACCGCTCCACGGGCGTCCCGGCCCAGCAGACCCGCTGAGGCCCGGCGGACCCGTCAGGGACCTGTAGAACCGGTGGGGCCCGCGGGCGTCCCGGAAGACCCCGTGAGAACCCCCCGTCACTCCGGTGGCGGGGGGTTTCGCGCACCCTTAGCTTGGTACGCATGATCGAGCTTGACGGGCTGACGAAACGGTACGGGACGAAGACGGCGGTCGATCATCTCTCCTTCCAGGTCCGGCCGGGCATGATCACCGGCTTCCTGGGGCCCAACGGGGCGGGGAAGTCGACCACGATGCGGATGATGCTCGATCTCGACAACCCCACGAGCGGGACGGTGCGGATCGACGGCCGGCACTACCGCGAGCTGGACGAGCCGCTCAAGTACATCGGGGCGCTGCTCGACGCCAAGGCGATGCACGGCGGCCGCTCGGCCCACAACAACCTGCTGTGTCTGGCGCAGTCGAACCGGATCCCGGAGCGCCGGGTGGGCGAGGTGCTGGACCTGGTCGGTCTGACGGCGGTGGCGAGGAAGAAGTCGAAGGGTTTCTCGCTCGGCATGGGGCAGCGACTCGGCATCGCGTCGGCGCTCCTCGGCGATCCCGAGATCCTGATGTTCGACGAACCCGTCAATGGTCTGGACCCCGAGGGAATTCACTGGATCCGCAATCTGATGAAGTCGCTGGCGGCCGAAGGCAGAACGATCTTCGTCTCCAGTCATCTCATGAGTGAAATGGCGCTGACCGCGGATCATCTGATCGTCATCGGCCAGGGAAAGCTGCTGGCCGACATGTCGATGGCGGATTTCATCCAGCAGAATTCGCGGAGTTTCGTCCGGCTGCGCTCTCCGCAGCAGGAACGGCTGCGGGACGTCCTCCACGCCGGTGGATTCGTGGTGATCGAGGCCGGCAACGGCACCCTGGAGATCGACGGGGCCTCGACGGAGAAGGTGGGCGAGCTGGCGGCGGCGCACCAGCTGACGCTGCACGAGCTGAGCGCCCAGCGCGCCTCCCTGGAGGAGGCGTTCATGCAGATGACGGCGGGCGCGGTGGAGTACCACGCGCACGGCACCGACGTGCACGGCGGCGGACCGGCCGCGCCCGGCCCCGTGTGGGGCGCGAACTCCGGCTGGGATCCCGCACGGGGCCCGGAGGCCGACCAGAGCAGCGAGGGGGTCTGAGGATGACGGCGGTACCCGCGGTCCTCCAGTCCGAGTGGACCAAGATCCGGACGGTCTCGTCGACGATCTGGACCCTGGCGAGCGCGCTGATCGTCACGGTGGCGATGGGCGCGGCGCTCTCGGCGCTCCTGAGGTCGTCCTTCGACGACCTCTCCGACCTCGAACGGGCGACCTTCGACCCGACCTTCGTGAGCTTCTCCGGGATGGTGCTGGGGCAGCTGGCGATGGTGGTCTTCGGCGTGCTCGTGGTGGGGACCGAGTACTCCTCGGGCATGATCCGCACCTCGCTCGCGGCCGTCCCCCAGCGGGCCACCTTCCTCTTCTCCAAGGTCGCGGTGGCCGGGGTGCTCGCCCTGGTCGTCGGCCTGGTGACGAGCTTCCTGTCGTTCTTCCTCGGGCAGGCCCTGCTCGGCGAGCACCGGACGACGATCGGCGCGGACAACGTGTTGCGGGCGGTGGTCGGCGGCGGGATCTACATGGGGCTGATCGCGGTCTTCTCGATGGGCGTGGCGACGATGCTCCGCTCCTCGATGCTGTCGCTGGGCATCCTGGTGCCGTTCTTCTTCCTGATCTCCCAGATCCTGTCGGCGGTGCCGAAGGCGAAGGAGGTCGCGAAGTACTTCCCCGACCAGGCC
Source organism: Streptomyces sp. NPDC056503 (assembly GCF_042794995.1). NCBI lineage: Bacteria > Bacillati > Actinomycetota > Actinomycetes > Kitasatosporales > Streptomycetaceae > Streptomyces > Streptomyces sp. NPDC056503. The sequence continues at coordinate 3,989 of NZ_JBHTST010000017.1, read as the reverse complement.
GGCTCCAAGATCATGCAGGTGGTGCCGGACGCGCTGGGCACCGAGAAGGCGCCGTACGGGCCGTGGGGCGGGCTCGGGATCATGCTGGTCTGGGTGGCGGCCGCGCTGCTCGGCGGCTATCTGGTGCTGAAGCGACGGGACGCCTGACCTCGCCGGACGACCGCGACCGGACGCCCCGGAGCCCCTGAGGGGGATCCGGGGCGTCCCGGATTTCTCCCGGAGGTTTCGCTTCGGTCTCGTATCACCGGCGCGGGAACCGTCAACGGCTGGATAAGCTCCTGACTCGTACGGGGGCCTTCCGGCCACGCGCCGTCATGCCCCGATCGCACACCACCGAGCTGTCGATGGGGCTGGAGAATGATCGAGGCAGTCGGCCTGACCAAGCGCTACGGCGCCAAGACGGCCGTGTACAACCTTTCCTTCCAGGTGAGGCCCGGCGTCGTCACCGGCTTCCTGGGACCCAACGGCTCCGGCAAGTCGACCACCATGCGCATGATCCTCGGCCTGGACCGGCCGACGGCCGGCCAGGTGACGATCGGCGGCCACCCCTTCCGGCAGCTGCCGAACGCGCCCCGGCAGGTCGGCGCCCTGCTCGACGCCAAGGCCGTGCACGGCGGCCGCTCCGCCCGCAACCACCTCCTCTCGCTGGCCCAGCTGGCCGGCATCCCGGCCCGCCGGGTGGACGAGGTGCTCGGCGTGGTGGGCCTCCAGGACGTGGCGAGGCGGCGTTCCAAGGGCTTCTCGCTCGGCATGGGCCAGCGGCTCGGCATCGCGGCGGCCCTCCTCGGCGACCCGCAGGTGCTGCTCTTCGACGAGCCGGTCAACGGCCTCGACCCGGAGGGCATCCTCTGGGTGCGGAACCTGATGAAGAAGCTGGCCTCCGAGGGCCGCACGGTCTTCGTCTCCAGCCACCTCATGAGCGAGATGGCGCTGACGGCGGACCACCTGATCGTGATCGGCCGGGGCCAGCTGCTCTCCGACATGCCGGTGAAGCAGTTCATCTCGGCGAACTCGGCGGACTTCGCCCGGGTCCGCATCCCGGAGGGCGAGCCCGCGCAGCGAGACAAGCTGTCGGGCGTGCTCGTCGAGGCCGGCGGCCGGGTCCTCTCCGAGCCGGACGGGGCGCTGCGCGTGACCGGCCTGCCGCTGCCGAGGATCAGCGACCTGGCGCACGGGGCGGACGTCCGCCTCTGGGAGCTCTCCCCGCACCAGGCCTCGCTGGAGGAGGCGTACATGCGCCTCACGCAGGGCGCGGTGGACTACCGCTCCACCGACGACAAGCTGGCCCACCTCCAGGCGCCGCCGCAGCCCGGCCAGGCGGGGTACGGCGTGCCGCCGCGGCCGCCGGTCCCGGCGGACGCGCCGCAGCAGGGCTGGTACGCCCCGCCGCCGCCCGGACAGAACCCGTACGCCGCCCCGCAGCCCCCGGCGGCCCCGGCCGCGCCCGGGCCGAGCATCCAGAAGCAGAGCGACACCACCGAGGACGCCCGATGACCGCGCCGACGCCGACCCCGACGCCTCCCCCGCCGTACGGCTACGTCTCCCCCATCCCGGTCCGCCGGGCGCACCTCGGGGACGCGCTCGCCTCGGAGTGGACGAAGATCCGCTCGGTGCGGTCGACGATGTGGACGCTGGGGACGATGGTCCTGCTGATGCTGGGGATCGGTCTGGGCGTGGCCGCGATCGCCGCCGGCGAGGGCGGGAACATGGGCGAGGAGTCGGCGCTGCCGCTGGGCTTCTTCGGGATGCTGCCGGCCTCGATCTGCGTGATCACGCTGGGCGTGCTGACCATCTCGTCCGAGTACGGCACCGGGATGGTCCGGACCACGCTGACGGCGTGCCCGAGCCGGTCCCGGGTGCTGACGGCGAAGGCGATCGTCTTCTTCCTGCTGGTCTTCACGGTGACGCTGGTGATCGCCTTCGTGGTGGCGACCGCGCAGGTGGCGATGGTGGACGCGGCGGAGCCGACGGGCGCGGAGTGGGCCCGGGCCACGGTCGGCGCGGCCGGGTTCATGGCGGTGCTGGGTCTCCTGTCGATGGCCGTCGGGGCGCTGGTGCGCCACTCGGCCGGGGCGATCACCGTGATGATCGGTGTGCTGCTGCTGCCGCTGGTGGCGGCGCTGTTCATGTTCGCGCCGGCGATGAAGGGGCTCCAGGAGGCGCTGTTCACCTACTCGGTGCCCTCGCAGATGATCGCGCTGTACAGCGCGCGGCCGCCCTTCGGGGAGAACGGTCCGGCGGGCTGGGAGGCCCTGTTCATCCTCGCCGGGATCACGGCGGTGGCCCTGGGCGGCGCGTACGCGCTGCTGAACAGCCGGGACGTCTGAGCCCGGCGGAGCTAGTACTTCGGCGCGTTGCGGGACCGCTGCACCCGGGAGGTGCGGCGGTCCTTCGCGTTCCAGCAGGCCTTGTGCCAGTGGCGGCGGTCGTCGACGCCGCCGTACTCGGGCCAGGCGACGACGTGCGGGGCGCCGCCGGGGATCTCCTGGTCGCAGCCGGGGCAGCGGTAGCGCTTGCCCGGGGAGCTGGCGCCGGCGACGAGGCGGACGTACCACTCCTCGCCCTGCCAGGACTCGGTGCGCTGCGAGCCGCCGTACCGGTCGTCGCGGTCGTCCTGCGCCTCGGGGCTGGCGCCGCGGCGGGAACGGTTGTGACGCGGGGACACAGCACACCTCACGGGGTCGGGGAACACGGACCGTTCCCTCCAGCGTACGGGCCGCGACGCGGTGCCCGGGGCCCCGATCCCGGCGCCCGGACCGAAAATCGCAAGAACTTCATGAACGGCCGTTGCCTTTGGCACGTGTCAGACGTTGTTGCCGGTACGAGGGTCAGTGAACGCGTCGGCCGTGAGGAGACAGAAGGCGATGCGCGTAGGAACGTTCGTTCTGGCGGCTCAGTTTCCGGGTCAGGGCCAGGGGGAGGCGCTGCACCGGGCGGTTCGGACCGCCGAGGTGGCCGAGGAGGCGGGCCTGGACTCGGTCTGGCTGGCCGAGCACCATTTCGTGCCGTACGGCGTGTGCCCCTCGGCGGTGACGCTGGCGGCGCTGCTCCTCGGCCGCACCCGGCGGCTGCGGGTGGGGACGGCGGTGAGCGTGCTGCCGAGCGTCCACCCGGTCGCCCTCGGCGAGCAGGCGGCGCTGCTGCACATCGCCTCCGGCGGCAGATTCACCCTCGGGGTGGGGCGCGGCGGGCCGTGGGTGGACCTGGAGGTGTTCGGCGCGGGTCTGGAGGCGTACGAGCACGGTTTCCCCGAGGCCCTCGACCTGCTGCTGCGGTGGCTGACCGAGCCCCGGGTGGACGCCGGGGGCGACCGGTTCTCCTTCCGTGAGGTGGCGGTGGTGCCCCGGGCCGGCGAGCTGCTCGGCGGCGAGGCCTCGCCGGAGGTGGTCGTGGCCTGCACCTCGCCCAGGAGCGTGCGGCTCGCGGCCGAGCGCGGGCTGCCGATGCTGCTCGGCATGCACTGCGGCGACGAGGAGAAGGCGGAGATGGCCGCGGCCTGGGCCCGCTGGGCGCGGGAGGCCGGGCGGGATCCCGACGAGGTCGCGCGGATCGCCGCCGGCCACGTCTCCGCGGGCGTGGCGCAGCTCGCGGACCGGACCGGGGACGCGGTGGAGACCCTGGTGAAGGCGATGCCGGGCTGGCTGAAGCAGGGTCTGGACGCGCATGTGACGGTGGACGGCCGCCACCGGGCGATGCGGGACCCGGTGGCGTACACCGAACTGCTCTGCTCGCTGCACCCGGTCGGTACCCCGGCGCTCGCGGCGGACCGGCTGGCGGCGACCGCCGAGCGCACCGGCATCACCCGCTTCGCACTGCTCGCCGAGGGCTCCGGCGACCTCGCCTCGACCGAGGAGAACCTGCGGCGGCTCGGCGCCGAGGTGCTCCCCCGCCTGGGCGGAGGCGCGTGAGCCGCCGCCGCCCCCGCGTCCCCGCGGCCGGTGCGGGGCGGAACCCCCCCGCGGCGGCTCCCCCCAAGCGGGGGCGCCGCC